>JAAFID010000068.1 GCA_013297765.1 Cytophagales bacterium
ATACACCAGAGGATTTGGAAAATTTGAAGTTGAGGTAGGGTAAATCAATCTTCGTTCGTCTACTCCTCTTTTCAATAATTGTTGTTCTTGTTAAGGTCAGTAATCTTTTTACAGTTAAAAATATATCTCAATGATACTTCTCCGTTATAGTTAGCTGTCAGTCCTCCACCATGTAGGTAGGCAATTTTTATATTCTTATTTTGCCAACCTACAATTAGTTTTATGCCTTCATAGCCGCCATAAGTAGTACCCCAAATAACCTTTTTGAATCTGAAAATTAAATTTAAATACAAATCACTTCTTGTGGTGATTGCATTTTTATAAATATCTTCGACTTGATAATTATATCTTGCAAATACAATTTGCGGAGAAAAAGAAAATTTGGAATCTTCTCTTTTCTGAAAATTATAGCCTAGTTGCACGAGCCAAATGGGGCTGGTCGATGTAAATCTATTTCCATTTACCCCATAAATTCTGCCGCCTCTTTCATTACCTAAACTTCCATTTATGTGATAAGATAAGCCAGTGTAGAATTTACGGGCATTAAAGGCTAAACCCAAACGAAATTCTGGATTTATAGAACTCTTCACAGGTTCCCATTTCTGCGAAAAATGTTCATAATTTGTATTTTTGAAGTTTGCTTTAATTTCAACTGCAGGTGATAGGGTATATTTGCCTTTGAATGAAAATTTTGGAGCAATAGATAATCCTAAAAATATGTCTTGAGTAAGATCTAAATTATTTGTTTGCCAACCATTATATGCCAGTCTTGAATAGCCGCCTTGTATTCCTATGCCAGAGTTAATTTTAGGTATAAAGTTGTCGTATGAAAACGCAAAGTTTTGGCGATTATATTTGTATGTACCAAAATTGGAGAATGGAGACTTATAATTATAAATAACTACATGGCTACTCGTTCCTATTCTGGGGCATCCAGCACCACCTGCAAAGGCAGGGTTGAATTGCATGGGGAGCGTTCCTATCAATGAAGATTGACTATATATTTCAGTGGTGCAAAAAACAGCCATTGCGATTGCTAAAATTTTGGCATAGGACATTCCAGAAGATTTCTTCATTGCGTATAAATTATATGATTGATGGGTGTATAAAACTAAAAACGGTTGGGATCTATAGGTACTACATAAGGCTGATCTCCTTTTAAAAATTCTTGCTCTTGCCGACGAATTTTTGCCCTTTCCTTTGCCTTCTGAATTTTCTTAAGCTCCTTTTTGCTCAAGGGCATTGCCTGTTGAGTCATATTTTCGATAACATTTTCTTCCAATTGGAGAGGCTCAGTGTCAATGTTAAAAGTGTCAATGGAAACATCAGAAACAATATCAGAATTTTTTTCTTTGACCATATCCAGTCTTGCGGTCACAGTATCAATCGAAGAAACTCTTGGTTGAAAATTTTCTTTGACCGAAGGCAATTGATTTTTATTAGTTGGTCGAGTAATATTTTTTTTCAAAATGACCTTATTGGTGCTTTGCGAAAAATCTGATACTGCTGGTTCATTATTTTCCTTAATCGGTGTATTTAAAACATTAGATTTTTGATCAAGTTTTCGCTCTGCGGTAATCAACCAAAATAATACCATTATTCCAGCACATGCAGCTATGCCTAATGCTGCATAGGTTTTGGCAGTAAACGACCATTTTTCATGTTTAATCAAGCTACGTTCCATAGCACCAATTGGGGGCAAAGGCTCGTGTACATAAGCGTTTTTCCAAAGCATAAAATCGTGATGTAGCGACGGGTTGTCGTCTAGTAGAGAGAATAGCTCCGTCTTTTCGTTTTCACTTAAATTACCCTCATAGTAATCAAAGAAAACCTCATCCATATTGTTGTCTAAGCCTTTCATAATACAGCATGAAGATGTTTTAGTAAATCTTTAATTTTTTGTCTGCCTCTGAATAAATATACTTTTACTTGAGCCTCGCTCAACGAAAGTATTTCTCCAATCTCTTGGTAATTGTATCCTTCTAAATCTCTTAAGAGAATAATGGTTTTTTGAATGGTTGGAAGCGTATCTAAACTTTTTTCTAAAATTTCCTTTACATCAAAATCAGACTTTGAGTTAGCATGTGGCTCATCATACAGCACAGAATCTATGGATACCATTTTTGATGATTTTTTTAAATAATTAATCATAGTATTATGTGCCGTAGCAAATAGCCAATACTTAATTTTTAAATTATTTACCTTTTCTTTTTCATTCCATAATTTTAAGAAGCAGTCTTGCACAATATCATTGCTTGCTTCCTCATCCCTGAGTGACTTAAACACATACCGAAAAAGATTTCGGGTATATTCTCTTACAGCATTATTGTATTCCTTCGTGTCAATCATGAAACCTGTGGATGCTCTTCTTAATTTGGTTGTCTATATGACAACTCAGCCATTCCAAAAGTTACAGTTTAAATAAAAAGATTTAAAATAAAGTATATCGACCCAAGGAAAATTTTTAAAAATAGATTGTTCTATTTCAATAGATTTCAGCATAACTAGAAAGTACTGATTATAATGATAAAGACAGACTTTTTTTGTCATCCCGAATGCAATGATGAAACTGGCATTTGCGGTGTATGCCTACATCCCTCTGTGAAATCAACGCTTGTAGAAATTCGTGGTCGAAAGTAGCCGTCACCGAACTAGAAAGTATGGGAATAGATACACCAGAGGATTTGGAAAATATATTTTTACACCTCGAAGTTTTTTGATATTTCCATAATAGATATAAAGTATTAAGCGTAATTTTATATTATCAATTTGCCCCAAACGTGGGGACTATTAAATATTATTCAATGACAAAAGAAGTACCGCTAGCCACTGTGGCCGCTATACAAGCTGCAAGTGCTAGGCTGCAAGGTGTAGCATTGCATACACCTACCAATAAGAATCAAAATTTATCAGAGCGTTTTCAGTGCAATATTTTTCTAAAAAGAGAAGACCTGCAAATTGTACGTTCGTACAAAATTCGTGGGGCATATAACCTTATCAGCAGTTGGGATAGTGAAGCGCTAAAAAAAGGAGTGGTATGTGCAAGTGCTGGTAATCATGCCCAAGGCGTTGCCTACTCTTGCAACAAATTAAAAATTAAAGGGGCAATATTTATGCCCAATACCACCCCCAATCAAAAGGTGACTCAAGTAAAAATGTTTGGCAAATCGTATGTAGAAGTGATTCTTACAGGCGATACTTTTGACGATGCGTATGCCGAATCTATCAAATATTGCAAAGCACACGATATGTTGTTTGTTCCCCCATTTGACCATATCCAAATTATCGAAGGGCAGGGCACTGTTGGGCTAGAGATACTTGAAGACGTACCTGAAAAAATTGATTACTTGTTCATGGCCATAGGTGGCGGTGGGCTGGCTGCAGGTGTGGGTTCGTATTTTGCAGCACTGTCGCCTACTACAAAAATTATTGGGGTAGAGCCAGAGGGTGCACCCTCTATGAAAGCGGCACTGGAAGCTGGCAAAGTGATTACCCTAGATAGTATCGATAAATTTGTGGATGGTGCTGCGGTAAAGCGTGTAGGCGAATTGAACTTTGCAATATGCCAGCAAGTGTTGGGCGATGTGGTACTAGTGCCAGAGGGCAAAGTATGCTCCACCATTATTCAACTATACAACGAAGAAGCCATAGTGGTAGAGCCAGCTGGGGCATTGAGCATAGCGGCACTTGATTATTACCAAGAGCAAATCAAAGGAAAAAATGTGGTATGTGTCGTTAGCGGTAGCAACAACGATCTAGGGCGTACTGAAGAAATAAAAGAACGTTCGCTTTTCTACGAAGGCTTAAAACATTATTTCATCATTACCTTTCCTCAAAGGGCTGGGGCATTGAGACAGTTTTTGGATGAGGTGCTGGGGCCAAATGATGACATTACTCATTTTCAATACACGAAGAAAAACTCTAAAGAAGATGGTCCAGCATTAGTGGGAGTAGAGCTGAAACATAAAGAAGACTATGAAACGCTGATGGAGCGTATGCGTCACCACAATTTTAAATATACCGAGGTCAATAAAGACAGAAATTTATTTAACTTTTTAATTTAATCATTTCCCTTGCTCACCTTTCTGGACATAGTGCATATCGCCTCAGGGCAACTGTTGCAAGGGCATGGCGATATGCAAGTGCAGCATTTGCTATTGGATAGCAGAAAAGTATATGCACCTGAATCGTCAGTTTTTTTTGCTATCAGCGGCGACCGGCACGATGGACATGAATATTTGCTGGGTCTTTATCAGCAGGGTGTAAGGCAATTTGTGATAGAGAAACGATGCGATTTTTCACTTATGCCTTTGGCAAATGTAGTAATGGTTTCTTCGTCTGTTCAGGCACTGCAAGCCATTGCGGCAAAGCATAGGGAACAATTTCACTATCCTGTAATTGGCATTACGGGCAGCAATGCAAAAACGATAGTGAAAGAATGGTTGTCGCAGTTGCTTGCCAAAGATTACCAAATTGTACGCAGCCCTCGTAGTTACAATTCTCAAATAGGTGTACCTCTCTCTGTGTGGGCGATGCAGGCCAATCATTCGCTGGGTATTTTTGAAGCTGGTATTTCTAAGCCAGGTGAAATGCAATATTTACAAAAAGTAATAAAGCCCACCATAGGCATCTTTACCAATATCGGTACTGCCCACGATGAAGGATTTGAAAATACTACTCAAAAGATTTCTGAAAAATTATTATTATTTCCCAATGTTGAAACCCTCGTGTACTGCGGAGACCATGTGTTGATTCATGAAGAAATATTAAAACAAAAAAACCATTTCCATACTTTCAGTTGGTCTAGAATAAATACTTCTGCAACGGTTTATATAATGGCCATTGAAAATCAGTTGGGCAAAACGGTAATCAAATTTGTTTACAATAAAAATTCCGCAAGCCTACTATTGCCCTTTACCGACGAGGCTTCTATAGAAAATGCCTTGCATTGCCTAGCTGTTTTATTGTTGTTAAATATTGATTTGGTAGAAATAAATAATCGTTTGCAATTGCTACAACCAGTGGCCATGCGGCTAGAGTTGAAGCAAGGCATTAATGGCTGCTATTTGATAGACGATAGCTACAATAACGATTTGGCGGGATTGATGATTGCCATGAACTTCCTCGAGCAACAGCAGCAGACCGAGAAAAAGTGTTTGATTCTTTCAGATATGTTAGAGTCGGCGGTATCTCCAGAGCAGTTGTACCAAAATGTAGCAGCACTGGTAAAGCAAAAAAACATTCATCAATTTATAGGCATTGGCGAGCAAATTACTGCCTACGCTCCACTTTTTATAAATGCTGTTTTTTATCCTACCACAGCGGCATTTCTGGAGGCTAGCCAAACGCAACAATTTGCACAGCAAACTATTTTAATTAAAGGAGCGAGGGCATTTGAGTTTGAGCATATCGTAGCTGCCCTGCAACAGAAGGTACACGGCACAGTGCTGGAAATAAACCTTGACGCACTTTCGCACAACTTGAACTATTATAAATCTTTGCTATTGCCCCAAACCAAGATAATGGTGATGGTGAAAGCATTTGCCTATGGAAGTGGTAGCTATGAAGTAGCCAATTTGTTGCAGTACCACCGAGTAGATTACCTAGGTGTAGCCTATACCGACGAGGGTGTAGACTTACGTACCCATGGTATTGGGCTTCCTATTATGGTGATGAACCCTAGTGAGGAATCGTTTGCTAAAATGCACGCAAATCATCTGGAACCTGAAATCTATAGTTTTAAGATATTGAATGAATACCTTGATTTTATTGGTCGAGAGCAATTGGTGGAAGCAAAAATTCATTTGAAATTAGACACAGGCATGCACCGCCTAGGTTTTGAAATAGAAGATTTGGAAAATTTAGTTTCCATTTTAATCCAAAATCCAAGCATAAAAGTAGTGAGTATCTTTTCCCATTTGGCAGGTGCCGACGACGCCCAGCACAACGCCTATTCTATGCAACAAATGGAAATTTTTGAAACCATGGCTGGGAAAATCGAGGCAGCACTTGGCTATACCACCATCAAACACGTGCTGAACTCAGCAGGCATTAGCCGATTTACTAACCACCAATACGATATGGTGCGACTAGGTATAGGGCTTTACGGTGTAGATGCGACCGCTGCACAACAAAACAAATTGCAATCTGTTGGGACGCTCAAAACCATTATTTCCCAAATAAAAGATGTGCCAGCAGGGGCTACCATAGGCTACAGCCGCAAGGGAGTAGCATCGTCACCAATGCGTATTGCCACCATTGCCATTGGCTACGCCGATGGGTACGACCGCAGATTTAGCAGGGGCGTTGGCAGTGTGTATATCAGCGGCAAGCATTGCCCTGTAGTAGGCAACGTGTGTATGGACATGACCATGATAGACATCACCCACACACAAGCCAAAGAAGGCGATGCCGTAGAAATTTTTGGCAACAATATATCGTTAATAAACCTTGCGACGCAAATTGAAACTATACCTTACGAAATATTGACCAATGTAAGCGGTAGGGTAAAGCGTGTTTTTTATAGTGAGTAAAGATGAGCCGTTGAAGTACAAATGTTGTATTGCATGCTGATGTAAACTATCTTGTATCTTATGCAATGATGACTCTAGTATTTCATACCATCAAAAATTCTTGGCAACCTTCTTTCAAATGACCAAAATTATTTTCTCTTGTATCTTCACGCTGTTATTGATACTCAATACTGCTAAAAGTCTAAGTGCTCAGCCATTTGCAACTACTCAAAAAGAGGCGGGCATGTTGGTCGATTTATTGCAAAAATGTCATATCGCTCCAAGAATAATAAATGACGAGTTTGCAAAAGACGTATTTGACCAATTGATAAAATCTACAGACCCTCAGCACCTGTACTTCTCTGCCAAGGAAATCGAATTACTAAAAAAAGCATCTTTGCAAATTGATGAAGATATTAGGTTCAGAAAAGCAGCTTTCATCACCGAATTTGCTAAAATATTCAACAAAAGATTGACACAATCAGAGACCCTAATCAAGGTATTGCTTGCCCAGCCCGTGTTGTTCTCAAAAGATGAAAAAATAGTATCATTAATAAATGATAGTGCCTCTTTTGCAAAAGATGAGCCTGCTTGGAATTACAAATGGAACCAACGATTAAAATATCAAATGCTATGGCACTGGGTAGCCCAACTAGACGATAAAGCTTCAAAAAACAATTTGATTGAAAACGACTTTTTCAAATCGGAACCTGTGTTTAGAAATAAAGTAAAAATTACTGAACAACGAAAAATTAGACGCATACTCGACAACACAGCAGGAAGTGAAAAATTTATTAGCAACGCCTACCTACAATCTATCGCCGCATGTTACGACCCGCATACCAATTACATGTCTAAAATAGCATACGAAAACTTTGAATCTGTAATTACCACCGAAGCACTTTCGCTAGGCTTAGATTTGGAAGAAGAAAATGGAGAAATATCGATAGCCCGACTTGTGCCTGGTGGCTCTGGTTGGAAATCGAACGAATTAAATAAAGGAGACAAAATCATAGAAATATCTTGGCAAGGCAAAGAAGCTGTAGACCTTACAGGGGCAGACGTTACAGAAGTAGAAGAATTAATTAATTCCTCTAATACAAATACATTAGAGTTGAAAGTTAGAAAAATAAATGGATCAACTAAGGTAGTAACTTTGGCAAAAGAGAAATTGCATGAAGATGAAAGCATTGTTAAAAGTTTTGTAATCAATGGGGAGAAAAAAATAGGCTATATATATTTACCTGGTTTCTATACCGAGGTAGAAAACAGCGACGCAAAAGGATGTGCCAATGATGTTGCCAAAGAAATTGTAAAACTAAAAGCAGAAAAAATTCAAGGGTTAATACTAGACATACGCAACAACGGTGGCGGTTCTTTGGGCGAAGGGCTAAGTTTGTCAGGGATATTTATCAACGAAGGGCCACTATTTATGATGCAAGTAAGCAAGCAAAAATTGCAGGTAATGAAAGACCCCAACCGAGGTACAATATATGATGGCCCTATGGTAGTAATGATCAATGGATATAGTGCATCAGCTTCAGAACTACTGGCCTCTACCCTTCAAGATTACCACAGAGCCATTTTGGTAGGCAGCAGAACCTATGGCAAAGCCACAGGACAGACAATATTGCCCATCGACACAAACGTTAGTAATTTAGACAACTTCAGCTCTCCTTATGGCTTGGTAAAAGTTACCATGAATCGACTCTTTAGAATTACAGGTAAATCTGCTCAGCTTATTGGCGTGCAGCCAGACATAGCACTACCAGATGTCTATGAAGCATTAAATCAAAAAGAAACCGAAAACGATTTTGCACTCAGTAGAGACACCGTGACAAAGAAAGTAATATATACACCACTTTCGCCTTTGCCTCTAAACCAATTGGCAGAGAAAAGCAAACAAAGACTATTGCTCGACTCTACATTCAATAAAATCAAACTTTCAAATGCTCAAAATCCCATACTAACTAAAAATATATTTCAAAATATACCGCTTTCGCCTATTCCTTTTAAGCAAAAATTTTTAGAGATTTATAATTGGTATAGTTCTTTCGAAGAAATAGCCTATTCGGGAACTGCTAACTACACTATTTCTAAAACAAAGTTTGATATGCCTATCAGCAAAATGAGCAAGTACATGCAAGAGATAGAAAATATAATCATAAAAAACTTGCAAAATGATAGCTACCTAAGCGAATCTTGCCATATACTCAACGACTATATCAATCTAATCTCTAAATAACTTTTACCATGCAATCAAATCAATACACTTCACTAGCAACCTTTATTATGTCTTGCATCATCAGCAGCTCATCTTGTCTATTCGCACAGAAATTTCCCGATGCTGGTTCTTATATGACCTTTATTAGCACTCAGAATCGTGAAATTACCAAAGACATGATGAGCTATATGAGTGCAGTAGCACATGGCAAAAGTGCAAGGAAAGTAGAGAATCGACGTAAAGAGCTAATGAACACTACCCAAGATGGTATAAAAAAGATAAAGTCTATGACTCCATTCGAAGGCGACAAATCCCTCAGAGATTCTACTGCTGCCTATTTGGTAAAAGTAAATCATGTGTTGAATGATGATTATGGTAAAATAGTAAACATGGAAGAAATAGCAGAACAGTCATACGATGCTATGGAGGCCTACTTGACAGCACAAGACCTAGCCACCGAAAAAATAAATGAAGGCGGGAAAAAACTAGACATAATACAAGAAGAATTTGCAAAGAATCACAAAGTTACTCTAGTAAATAAACAAGACGACCTGTATAAAAAGACTGAAATAGCCATTAAAGTAAGCAATTACCATCGGATATTTTATTTGATTTTCTTTAAAAGCTACAAGCAAGAGGCCTATATGATGGACGCACTGAACAAAAAAGACATCAATGGACTAGAACAAAACAAAGTAGCATTGCAGAAAACAAGTGAAGAAGGTATTGCGAAACTAGTCTCTACTGCCTCCTACAATGGAGATGGTTCATTAAAAACTGCTTGTCGTCAAATGCTTGATTTTTATAAAATGGAAAGCACCGCCAAGATTAAGATATTGGCAGATTTTCAACTGAAAGACGAACAATTCAACAAAATGAAATCTGCTTTTGAACTAAAACCACAAAGCGAAAGAAGCAATGAAGATATAGACCAATACAATAAATCACTCCAAGAATTTAACAAAGGCGTAGCAGAATACAATGCTACTAATAATATGCTTAACAATGCTCGAACTAAAGCACTAGAGGGATGGAATAGAGCCTCGGCAAATTTTCTAGACAAGCATACGCCCAAATACAGATAGCCTTGTGGTATCAATAAAGGTAGCATTTCCACTGTTTGTTTATTGATAGAAAATGTATCATCACAGGAAATACTTTTATTGGCAAACAGTGCACATTATCGTATCTCAATTGAAAATTTTATCCATAATACATATCCAAAATATTGTTCAACATTATAGGTTTTCATTTTTATAACATGATATTCAAGTACCCCTTATTGATACCCCTTGGCCTGCAAGTGAAATAATTCTGCATATCTGCCCTTTTTAGCAATCAATTCTTCGTGCGTGCCTAACTCTGAAAATGTTCCGTTTTCAATGACCAATATCCGGTCGGCTATGCGTACGGTGGAGAAACGGTGCGAAATTAAAACAGCCGATTTGCCTTTGGTAAGTTCAGAAAATCTAACAAAAACCTCATGCTCGGCACGGGCATCTAAGGCTGCGGTGGGTTCGTCCAGTATCACCAGTTGTGCATCTCGCATATAGGCTCTGGCAAGGGCAATCTTTTGCCACTCGCCACCTGAGAGGTCTACCCCATCGGAAAATCGTTTGCCTATCATCTGTTCATAGCCTTTTGGTAGTTTGTCTATCACTGTATCAGCAAGGCTTTGGTGGGCAGAGGTGGCAATGCGGGGCTTGTTTTCCTTATCTTCTATTCGCCCAATGGCAATATTGGTAGAGGCGGTCATTTGGTACCGTACAAAATCCTGAAATATTACACCAATTTCCTGCCGCAAAGCTTCCAAATCGAAACTACGAAGGTCGATACCATCAACTAAAATACGCCCTTCGGTGGGGTCATAAAGTCGGGCTAGTAATTTAACAAGTGTAGTTTTACCTGCACCATTTTCCCCTACCAAAGCTAGTTTTTCGCCCACATTCAGGTGAAATGATAAATTCCGAATCGCCCAGCGGTCGCTGCCTGGGTATTGGTACCCTACATTTTCAAAAGTAAAACCATGTTGGATGATTGCAGGAAATGGAACTACTTCTACAGGAGTGGCTACCATTGGCTTTAATTCAAAAAATCCAAACAAATCTTGCAAATACAATGCACTTTCGGCAATGGTAGAAAAACGGGTAAAAATATTGTCAAGCAGCACACGCATACGCCCAAAAGAACCTATGAAAAAAGTAAGGTCGCCAATAGTCAAATTTCCCAAAAGGGTACGGTAAATAATGTAGGCATAAGTAGCGTAGTGGGCAATAGTAGCTAAGGCTGTAAGAAAACTTCCCCACACGGCACGTTTTAGGCCAAGCAATTTATTGTCTTGATAAAATTTCTCTGATAAGAATTTGTAGCGGGTAATTAAAAAATTTGACAAGCCAAATATCTTTACTTCTTTGGCATTTTCCTCACTGGAACCAGTGTAACGAAGGTAGTCTAGCTCTCGCCGCTCGGGTGTCCAGCCATGAAGTAGGGAATAACTTCTTTCATTAAAATGCGATTCTCCTAAAAATGCAGGCAGCACCGATATGAGCAGTAATACGATAAGCCAAGGGTTGAAAGCTGCAATGGTAATGGCAAGTGCAATCAAAGTAATGGTTTCTTGTGCTTGCCCCATCATCTGTGCCATGAGCGACGACCGTGTTAGCGTTTGCCTACGTGCCCGCTCTAGCTTATCGTAAAATTTGGAGTTTTCAAAATGGTACATGTCCAGCTTGGCAGCATGTTCCATCAATTTCACCGATGTTTCATTGGCCGATTTGTCGCCCAGCAGGCCATCGGTAAGGGCTATGCCTCGACCCAGTATATCGTTGAGCAATGCTAAGCCGCATTCTATACCAATTAATATCAGTAGTTGCTGGTAATCTTTGGGTGCATTTTCGGTGGTCATGGCCACCACATTGTCCATAATCAGTTTGGCAACATACAGCATGGCCAGTGGTTGCAAGGCCCGCAGCAATCGCAGCACCATATTGGCAAGTGTAAGTGTAGGACTAATATCCCATACCATTTTGAAAAACTTGGGCAAGTTTTTCAAGGCATCTACACGCTCTCGTATGCTTACACTAGGCTTGTTAAAATCAAATGGAGAAGTATTTTTTGTTACAAACAATCGAGACCAGAAGGACATATTTTAAAGGGAATAATACCCTTAAAGATACGCATTTTCGACTGTTGCATTCTGTATTGGCTTCCCTTTATAGAATACCTTGTCTGTCGGTTTTATCAATTCTGTATTTATGATTAACTTGCACCCCTTATGCAAGAAAAAGTATTATTCATAGACCGCGACGGCACCATTATAGTGGAGCCAATAGAAGACAAGCAGGTAGATTCGCTAGAAAAGCTAGAATTTTTGCCCAAAGCCATTACGGCACTAGCACGTATAGCCCAGCAAAATCAATATAAGTTGGTGATGGTAACCAACCAAGATGGAATGGGCACAACATCTTTTCCTGAAAATACCTTTTGGCCTGCCCAAGAAAAAATGTTAAAGATTTTGGAAAACGAAGGAGTAATATTTGAAAATATTCATATTGATAATTCTTTTGAGCACGAAAACAAACCTACCCGTAAGCCCGGTGTAGCTATGTTGCAGCAATATTTCAATGGCAAATATGATTTGGCGAATTCTTATGTCATTGGCGATAGAATTACCGATATTTTATTGGCTCAAAATTTAGGAGCAAAAAGTATTTTTATAGCTGAAACGCCCGACGAGCGTGCAGCCCTAACCACTATGGACTGGGATGCGGTTGCTACCTTTCTTATTCAGCCCGCACGTACAGCCACCGTTCACCGCAAAACCAATGAAACCGATATTCTGATTGAACTGAATTTGGATGGACAAGGGAAAACAGAAATTCATACAGGACTTGGTTTCTTTGACCACATGCTCGACCAACTGGGCAAGCATTCGGGGAGCAATCTAAAAGTAATTGTTAAAGGTGACTTGCACATAGACGAGCATCATACCATTGAAGATACAGCCATTGCCATTGGCGAGGCTTTCTTAGCAGCCTTGGGAAATAAAAAAGGAATAGAAAGATATGGTTTTTTGCTTCCTATGGACGACGCCCTAGCCCAAGCAGCCATTGACTTTTCTGGTCGTAGTTGGTTGGTGTGGAATGCAAGTTTTACCCGAGAAAAAGTAGGCGATATGCCCACCGAAATGTTTTATCATTTCTTCAAATCTTTTTCCGATGCTGCAAAGTGCAACCTCAACATTAGCATACAAGGCGACAATGAACATCATAAGATAGAAGCCATATTCAAAGCCGTTGCTAAATCTATCAAAATGGCGGTAAAAAGAGATATAAATAACACACAAATACCAAGTACCAAAGGGATTTTGTAATTTCAATAGAAAATTTAACACATCATATTTGTGCAAGTAGCCATTATCAAATACAATGCAGGCAACACCCAATCGGTAATATATGCACTCAATAGATTGGGTATAGAACCAATTTTATCAGACAATGCAGCAGAACTTGCAGCGGCCGACAAGGTAATATTTCCTGGTGTAGGCGAGGCAAGCACAGCGATGAAATTTTTGAAAGAAAGAAATTTAGATGTGCTTATTCCCACATTGAAACAGCCGGTCTTGGGCATTTGCCTAGGGCTACAGTTGATGTGTACCCACTCGGAAGAAAACGATACGATGGGCATGAATATATTTCCTGTGGCAGTAAAGCGATTTGCTGCTACTGATAAAGTGCCACACATGGGCTGGAACTCGTTGTCGCATATTCACAGCCCTTTGTTGGCTGGCATTGCAGAACAAGATTATGTTTATTTTGTACACAGTTATTATGCAGAATTAAGCAATTACACCATTGCCCAATGCGATTATATATTGCCATTTGCTGCGGTAATGAAAAAAGATAATTTCTATGCGGCACAGTTTCACACTGAAAAAAGTGGTTTGGCTGGTGCTAGGATTCTACAAAATTTCATTTCTTTATGATTCAAATAATACCGGCCATCGACATTATAGATGGCAAATGTGTACGCCTTACCCAAGGCGATTTCAGCCAAAAAACAGAGTACAGCAACAACCCAGCTGAAGTGGCTAAGGCCATTGAAAATACTGGTGTTCGCAAGCTGCACGTAGTCGATTTAGATGGAGCAAAACAGAAGAAAATTATCAATCATAAAACGCTAGAGGCTATAGTAAAAGCGACCTCTTTGGAGGTAGATTTTGGAGGCGGATTGCAGTCCAATGAGGATGTTCAAATAGCTTTTGATTGTGGTGCAAAGCAAATAACTGGTGGCAGCATTGCCATAAAAAATAGACCTTTGTTTGAAGAATGGATTACCAAATTCGGTGCTGAAAAGATCATATTAGGGGCCGACGTTCGCAATGAAATGATTGCCGTAAGCGGTTGGCAAGAGGTAAGCACTGTTTCTGTTTTCGATTTTATAAAATCCTATTTAGAAATTGGTTTGCAGTATATCTTCTGCACCGATGTGGCTAAAGATGGCTTGCTTCAAGGCCCATCGTTTGACCTGTACCAAAAAATTAGAGATCAATTTCCAGAGGCGAAACTAATCGCCAGCGGAGGTGTCACCACAGTAGCTGACGTAAACAAGCTCAATGAAATGGGAGTTTACGGGGCTATTATCGGCAAAGCATATTACGAAGGAAAAATAAAATTAGAAGATTTAAAATCTTATACCTACTAGTCGCTCATGCTTACCAAACGAATTATTCCTTGCCTAGATGTGAAAGACGGTAAAACCGTTAAAGGCATCAATTTTGAAAACCTTCGAGATGCTGGCGACCCAGTAGAATTGGGAGCTTTCTATGCAGATCAAGGTGCTGACGAGCTGGTTTTTCTCGACATTACCGCAACTGTAGAGCATCGCAGAACACTGGTAGATTTAGTTCGCCGTGTAGCACAAAATGTAAATATTCCCTTCACCGTTGGTGGTGGAATTTCTTCCATAGAAGACGTGTCAGCCTTGCTGAATGCAGGTGCAGATAAGGTTTCCATCAATTCTTCGGCAGTAAAAAATCCAGATTTAGTCAATCAATTGGCATTGGAATTCGGTAGCCAATGCGTAGTAGTAGCGATAGATACCAAACGGTATGATGGAAAATCAAAAGTGCATACCCATGGCGGCAGAAAGCCCACCGATTTGGATACCTTTGCATGGGCCAAAGAAGTAACCGATCGTGGTGCTGGCGAAATTTTGCTGACCTCTATGGACCATGACGGGGTGAAAAATGGTTTTGCAAATGACCTTACCAAAACACTTTCCGAAATATTAAATATTCCTATCATAGCCTCGGGTGGCGGTGGCACTATGCAGCATTTTCTCGATTCTTTTACCATAGGCAAAGCCGATGCAGCCCTTGCAGCATCAGTATTTCACTTTAAAGAAATAGGCATACAAGAATTGAAACAATACCTTCAAAAAAATAATATAAACGTAAGGCTGGGTTGCTAAATCTGGTATTTAAATAATTACACCATGGCAGAAATAAATTTTGAAAAAGGCAACGGAATGATTGTGGCCATAGTGCAAGACTACCGCACCAATATGGTGCTGATGACTGGTTTCATGACGCCCGAGGCTTATGAAAAAACGAAACAAGAGCAAATAGTAACCTTCTTTAGCCGCACCAAAAATAGGCTGTGGACAAAGGGCGAAACCTCTGGAAATTTTCTGCATGTAAAAGACATGAAACTAGATTGCGATGGCGATGCCTTGCTCATTAAGGCCCTGCCCGATGGTGTTACCTGCCATACTGGTGCAGATACCTGCTGGTTTGAAAAAAATGATGGCAAATCGGTTTTCCTAAACCATTTGAAACAGGTAATTCGTGACCGTAAGAATAATCCATCAGACCAATCTTACACCACTTCATTATTCAAAAAGGGAGTAAATAAAATTGCCCAAAAAGTAGGCGAGGAAGCTGTAGAATTGGTGATAGAAGCAAAAGACGACAACAAAGAATTGTTCCTTGGCGAGGCCGCCGATTTGCTATTTCACTACATGGTTTTGCTAGAACAAAAAGGCTACGACCTCGACGAAGTGATAGATGTTTTGGAGAAAAGACACACAAAGTAATAAGCCAATTAAACATTGAGATTGGCTCAATTTCCTACCTCAACTTCAAATTTTCCAATTTTTTGGGGGCTACTCCTATGCTTTCCCGTTCGGTGATGGCTACTTTTATTTTTAGCCATGCTCTAACCCCTATAGTTGCTCTAGCGTTTATTCTAAAATTTAGTTTTTCATAGAGCGGTATCACCTAAAACAAATAGATATGTCAATTAGAATTGTGTCAATTTTTGTAATACTTTTTTGTTTTGCATTTGCATATTATTTTTATAAATCTTTAAAATCAGGCTACAATGTACATGCTTTACTAGGATTTGTGTATGGTTTATTGATGGGTATTATTATCATTTTTATCCTACTCGCTGATTTATTTCCTGGTTACTAATCAACTCCGCTAGTGCTAGAGACGATTTGTTTTTTTTAGAACTTACACCTAGAATTTATTTTTTTAGCGTAGGCATTAAAAGCGGGGTCGGTTATTGTCCATGTTATGAAAAAACTGTTAGCTCAAAGCACAAAAGTTTCAAGTTTGCAAGGTGCTAATAGAATTCTGATTAACGTAAATATTTAATATTAATAATCAAGATATTGAAAATCATACATCTTCATTAGTGAGACCAAATTTATCGATTTGTTTCTTAATTCTTTTGACCAAACCTATCTTTCTTTTTTGATCTAGAAATAAACTGCTACAACCTTTACCCTACCAACTCCTTTAACCTCGCTGCTTCTGCACTACCGCAATAACTTATCAATTGCTTGCTTAAATGACAGCCTACCCCAGGCACTAAGTTAAGGGCAATGTTGTAG
>JAAFID010000069.1 GCA_013297765.1 Cytophagales bacterium
GTGATACCTATGACCGTTTTATGGTTAGGAATGAAGAAATGTGGCAAAGTTTAAAAATTATCCGTCAAGCATTGGACAAATTGCCCGCTGGCAAGCATCATGCCGACGTCCCAGATTTTTACCTACCCCCCAAAGAGCAAGTTTACAACCACATGGAGGCACTAATTTATCATTTCAAAATAGTAATGGGCGAAATAGATGTTCCCAAAGGTGAAGTGTATCATTGTGTAGAAGGTGGCAATGGCGAATTAGGTTATTACCTAGTAAGTGATGGTGGACGTATGCCATTCCGTTTGCATTTCCGTAGGCCTGGCTTTATCTACTATCAAGCCTATGAAGAAATGATCAAAGGTTCGCTGCTTTCTGATGCGGTGGTTACCATGAGTAGCCTAAATTTAATTGCTGGAGAAATAGATGCTTAGTAAAGATATTTTTAATAAATCTTATCTTTAACAAATTAAAATTGAAAAATAGATAGCTCATGGAAATACCAGTGACAGATATAAAATTTTCAGACGAAAAACTTGCCAAAGTAAAAGAAATCATGGGCAGGTACCCCGAAGGTAGAAGCAAGTCGGCTCTGCTTCCAGTATTGCACATAGCTCAAAAACAATTTGGCAATTGGTTAAGTGTTCCTGTAATGGATTATGTCGCCTCTCTTTTTCAAATCAAGCCCATAGAAGTTTACGAAGTAGCTACGTTTTACTCTATGTACAACATGAAACCAGTAGGCAAGTGTTTTATAGAGTTTTGCCAGACAGGTCCCTGCATGTGTAGCGGTGTAGAGGATATAATGGAATATACAGAGCAAAAACTAGGTATCAAAATGGGCGAAACTACCCGAGACGAAAGATTTACCATCAAAGGTGTAGAATGCCTAGGAGCCTGTGGATACGCACCTATGGCACAGATTGGGGAATATTACTATGAAAATTTGACCAAAGAAAAAATAGATAAAATCATAGACCTGTTCGGAAAAGATGATTTTAATCCCGACCACAAATACGACATATAATCATGGGTAGGAAATTACTATTAGAACATGCCAATGTTCCAGAAATACATACATACCAAGTATATAGAGCAAAAGGCGGATACAGTGCGGTAGAAAAAGCACTAAAAATGACTCCTGATGAAGTGATGGAAGAAGTCAAAAAATCAGGACTGCGAGGTCGTGGTGGTGCAGGGTTCCCTACTGGTATGAAATGGAGTTTTCTAGATAGAAAATCAGAAAAGCCCCGGTATCTTGTATGTAATGCAGATGAAAGTGAGCCTGGAACATTTAAAGACAGGTATGTGATGGAAAAAATTCCACATTTATTGATTGAAGGATTGATTTGCTCCAGCTTTGCTTTAGGATCCAATACCACATTTATCTACATACGTGGCGAATACAAATGGATTGTAGGCATATTAGAAAAAGCAATTGCGGAAGCTAAAAATGCTGGATTTCTAGGCAAAAATATTTTAGGAAGTGGTTTCAATTTAGAAATATATGTAAATAATGGTGCTGGAGCCTACATCTGTGGAGAGGAAACAGCACTTTTGGAATCGCTAGAAGGAAAAAGAGGTAATCCTAGAATGAAGCCACCTTTTCCCGCTATCAGTGGGTTGTACGGTAGCCCTACCGTAGTAAATAATGTAGAAACACTAGCCGCAGTAGTTCCCATACTCAATTTGGGAGGCGATGAATATGCCAAAATTGGTATAGGCAAAAGTACTGGTACTAAATTAATATCTGCCTGTGGCAATATTAAAAAACCTGGTGTTTACGAAATAGATTTGGGATTGCCAGTTTATGAATTTTTAAATTCTGATGAATATTGTGGTGGCATAAGAGATGGACACCGTTTGAAAGCAGTAATTCCTGGAGGTTCATCAGTACCCATTTTACCTGCAGACTTATTTTATAAAAATATCAAAGGCGAAGAAAGAAATATGTCTTACGAATCGCTATCTGATGGTGGATTTGTAAGTGGCAGTATGCTTGGTTCGGGTGGTTTTATTGCCATGGATGAAACAGTATGTATCGTAAGAAATACATGGACGTTTGCTCGTTTTTATCACCATGAGTCATGTGGACAGTGCAGCCCTTGCCGTGAAGGTACCGGTTGGATGGAAAAAGTACTACACCGCCTAGAATTTGGTCATGGTCACATGCACGATATAGATTTGCTGGTAGATGTGGCTAAAAAAATAGAAGGAAATACCATTTGCCCACTAGGCGATGCCGCAGCATGGCCAGTAGCAGCAGCCATTAGGCATTTTAGAGAAGAATTTGAATACCACGTAACCCATGCCGACAAAGTAAAAAACAGTCGGTTGGCACACTTGGATGATTATAAAAAAGAATTGGTTTTGCTATAAAATTTATTTGAAAATATACTTTTCATAACATGATAAAAGTAACGATAGATGGTGTAGAAATAGAAGTAGAGCCTGGTACTACCATACTCAATGCCGCCCGAAAGGCTGGCGGAGCGATAGTGCCGCCGGCAATGTGCTACTATTCTAAACTAAAAGGAAGTGGTGGCAAATGCAGAACGTGTTTGGTAAAGGTAACTGCAGGCTCTGAAAAAGACCCTCGGCCAATGCCAAAGCTAGTGGCATCTTGCTCTACAGGAGTTCAAGACGGTATGGTGGTACAAAATATTACCTCGCCAGAGGTAGTAGAAGCTAGAAAGGGCGTTGTTGAATTTTTATTGCTCAACCACCCCTTAGATTGTCCTATATGCGACCAAGCTGGCGAATGCCACTTACAAGATTTGGCTTTCGAGCATGGTGCGGCCAAAACCCGCTATGAAGAAGAAAGAAGGAAATTTGATAAAATTGACATAGGCGATAAAATACAGTTGCACATGACCCGCTGTATCCTTTGCTATCGCTGTGTATATACCGCCGACCAGATTACCAATGAACGTGTGCATGGGGTATTGAAGCGTGGAGATGCCTCTGAAATAAGTACGTATATAGAAAACGTAATAGAAAATGATTTTTCTGGAAACGTAATAGATGTATGCCCTGTAGGAGCACTTACCGATAAAACATTTAGATTCAAAAGCAGAGTATGGTTTGTGAAACCCATGAATGCACATCGTGATTGCAGCAAATGCTGCGGCAAAACTGCGGTGTGGTTGCACGGTGAAGAAATATACAGAGTAACTGGGCGAAAAGATCAATATGGCGAAGTAGAAGAGTTTATTTGCAACGAATGTAGATTTGACAAAAAATCAAAAAGTGATTGGGTGATAGAAGGTCCAAGAGAAGTGGAGAGATGGTCGGTAATTCGCCAAAATAAATATGAAATAGGAACACAAGTGCAAGCCCCCAAAAATATTGGATATGGAAATATTACTGTTTGATAAAATTTTTTTAATTGTTATTGTATTTGCAGTATCACTGGTTATTGCTTTGTACAGCACCCTTGCCGAGCGTAAGGTATCTGCATTTTTGCAAGATAGAATAGGGCCAAACCGTGCAGGTACTTTTGGTTTGCTTCAGCCCGTTGCCGATGGAGTTAAATTCTTTTTTAAAGAAGATATTATACCCAGTCATGCTGACAAAGCCCTTTATATCCTTGGTCCATCCATCTCCATGATTACCGCATTGATGACGAGTGCTGTGATTCCGTGGGGTACTTATATTACGTTTTCTGGTCGTCAGGTGGCAATGCAAATAGCCGATATCAACATTGGTATTTTGTATGTATTTGCTGTGGTGTCTATTGGTGTTTACGGTATCATGATTGGCGGCTGGGGGTCTAATAATAAGTTTTCATTGCTTGGTGCATTGCGTGCTTCTTCGCAAATGATTAGCTATGAAATTGCCATGGGGCTATCTATTATATCAATTGTAATGATGACGGGCTCTATGAGTTTGGGCGAAATTGTGAGCCAGCAACATGGTATGGATTGGAATATATTTTACCAACCTGTTGGATTTTTAATTTTCTGTACCTGTGCATTTGCAGAGTGTAACCGCACACCATTTGACCTTCCAGAATGCGAGGCCGAGTTGGTAGGTGGGTACCATACCGAATACAGCAGTATGAAATTGGGCTTGTATTTATTTTCAGAATACATCAATATATTTATTTCTTCTGCCATCATGAGTGCCATGTTCTTTGGTGGTTACAATTTTCCATTCATGGATCAAATTGCCTCGCCAAACTTAGTTTCCATCATTGGGGTGTTCGTTTTCTTTGCAAAAATTATTTTCTTCATCTTCTTCTTTATGTGGGTGAGGTGGACTATTCCTCGCTTCCGTTACGACCAATTAATGAAATTGGGATGGAAATATTTGATACCTCTAGCACTTGCTAATATTGTGATTACAGGTACAGTAATGTTAATTAAATACCAGTTTTTTAATTAATACAAAATTAAAAAATTACGCTCCTTACAAATTTATTAGACGATGCAGTTACTTACCAATAGATCAAAAGTAGTAGTAAACAAAGAGATGACTTTGATGGAGAAGTTGTACATTCCAGCCATATTTGGGGGAATGATGATTACCATCAAGCACTTGTTTCGCAAGAAAGTAACCATACAATATCCTGAGCAAAAAAGAGAGTTTAGCAAAGTATATCGTGGCAAACATATATTAAAAAGAGACGAGCAAGGTCGTGAAAATTGTACGGCTTGCGGACTTTGTGCAGTATCTTGTCCTGCAGAGGCCATTACTATGGTGGCCGCTGAGCGTAAAAAGGGGGAGGAGCACTTGTATCGTGAAGAGAAATATGCCGCAAATTATGAAATTAATATGTTGAGATGTATCTTTTGTGGGCTGTGTGAAGAGGCCTGCCCCAAAGATGCTATCTACCTTACAGAAGAACTGATGCCTGCCAACTACGATAGGTCTAACTTTATTTATGGAAAAGACAAGTTGGTGCAGCCACTAGGCACTAGTGCACACCCTAAAACTTACAAACCATATACTAAGTAATCGTATCTGCTTCTATACATCCCATATTATATCAAAACAATGAATAATCTTTTATTTCTTCTTTTATCTTCTGTTTCCATCATTTCTGCATTGCTGGTTATATTTTCTAAAAATCCAGTCTATAGTGTACTATTCTTAGTGCTTACCTTTTTTACTTTAGCTGGGCATTTCGCTATATTTTTAGGAGCAGAATTTTTGGCTATCGTAAACATCATTGTATATGCAGGGGCTATTATGGTATTGTTTCTATTCGTTATCATGCTATTGAATTTGAATAAGGAATCTGAACCTACTACGCCTATGCTTTCAAAAATTTCAGCAATTGTTGCAGGTGGATTGTTCTTGTTGGTATTGTTTGCAGCCCTAACAAATCAAATCAATGCCCCTGAAGCCTTGAATAGCAAAGCTGGCGATATAGGAATGGTAAAAAAATTGGGTCAAGTACTTTTTACAGAATATTTATTACCCTTTGAAATATCCTCTGTATTGTTCCTATCAGCCATGGTTGGAGCCGTAATGCTGGGCAAAAAAGATTTGAAACAAGGGTAAGATTCTTGACTATATTACATTACCGAAAAGAGAATTAGCCCCTACTATTTCTCTTTTTTTATTTTACAAATTTTGAAAATAGTACCCTATGACTAAGCCAAATTTTGATGATATTTTTATGGAATTGGCCGTTAATTTGGCTCAAAAATCTCATTGCATCAAACGCAGAGTAGGTGCTGTACTTACTAAAGATACCCGCATCATATCTATTGGGTACAATGGCCCACCCGAGGGCACACACAACTGCGATGAAGAATGGCCTACCGATGGTTGCCCTCGAGATTCTAAAGGAAGTTGCTCGCTGGCATTGCATGCCGAGCAAAATGCCATTTTATTTGCCGTAAAAAATGGCACTTCCATACAAAACGCAACGCTTTACGTAACCCTTTCCCCTTGCATTGCTTGTGCTAGAATTATATTTACCATGAAAATAAAAAAGGTGATGTTTCTGCATTCATATGCTTCTTACAAAGGCATTGCTAGCGATGAAGGCGTTGACTTTTTAAGAAAATTTGGCGTTGAGGTGGTACAGTACCAAGGCGATTTTATAAAAAACATTCCAGAATTGGTGTAGTTTTTTCTCCCCTTTTTTATATCAATTATAGTTTTTGTTGCCCTGAATGCGTGTGCACAAAACAATTAAACGGAAGAAATAGCCCATATCTCTATTCCTAAAAACAACAAATAAATCATGCGGAAAACTGATGCTGACTGGGAAAAACAATTGTCAGAAGAGCAATACCAGTACTTCGTAGAAAAGAAATAGAAGAACCTTTTACTGGCAAATTGTTTATGAATAAAGAAAAGGGGAGGGCAAATGTGATGCTTGTGGAAACGAATTATTTACTGATAACATAAATTTGATTCTGATTGTTGTTGGTCTAGTTTTGACTAAGAAATTGCGGGTGGCAAAATCAAAACCTTAGAAGACGATAGCCACGGTATGAAACCTAGCGAAATCATTTGTATCAACTGTAAATGTGGCGGACACCTAACACATTTGTTTTAGGATGACTCTACAGAAGCTGAGATCCGATATTGTGTAAATTCTGTTTATTGAGATTTGTATGCGAGGCAGATGCCAATAGAGATCAACAGCAACAATAAAACAATTCATCAACTAGCAATATAAAACTATTACTCTAGGCGGTGGCTACTACTGGTTATTAAAATCTGTTTATGAGATGTTTAATAACTTGCATAATTGAAAATAATAGTTCTAAAATATAGACTTTACCTTATTTTTAATTAAGTTAAAAATATCCATTTTTTTGGGTTTGGCTTTGCCATCATGGGTAATTTGATTGTTGTAATTATACTCTAATTGCGATGCGTATTCCTTAAGATTTAGTGTACTATTATTTAATTCTGCGATATAATACAGCACACTTTCATTTAATATTCCGTTGGCAGATACGCCCTGATAGTATATTTTATCATTAGGATATTTCAGCATAATGTTGTAATCTTTTCGATTTTCTACAAAATAATTAATTTGTAAAATTTCAGGATTTAGCTTTTTTAAACGTTTGGTAGATTCCCTTTCATTTCGCCAAGGATGTTCATTTCTATGCAATTGATCGATTAAAAAATCTTTGTTCCAAAGTGTAGGTTGATGAGACATTAAAAAATCTGATTCATGGTTATCAATTTTGCTAATGTTATACTCATCAATATTTAGCTTTGTTGCTAATGTTTTATAAACTCCAGAACTATGCAGTTTTACTTGATTCCAATTGTTTTTTATTGCTAAATCAAACAATTGATTAAAAAAATCTGCACTTACTTTTTTGTGAAGCCACATGTCTTCTTGCAAATACAAGACGTACTTTTCATTAATTTGCTCTGTAAGTAAAGTTCTTAATCTATCAGCCCATTCGCCGCTTCCAGACTTTATATTTTTGAAGTTGGAAATAGCAACATCTTTATTCTCAGTTGCAAAATAATAATCGCAGTTCATATTAAAATCCCAATGCTGATTAAAAAAATATTCAAATCCTTGAAATAAGAATTCATATCTATCGCAACTATGGACTATTACTGCAAATTTATCAGATACTTGAGTATTCATAAGGACTATGATTTATTTTAATTTCTCAATGGTTATCAATTCGGTTGATTAATTGACTAACATAATTTTATAGTATTGAGTTATTTAGTAGCAATTTGTAGCTCACAATCTTAATTTTCTTCATAATAATACGAGTGGTCTATGCCTTTCATAAACATTTCACGGCTGTGGATATCGCTAGTAAGTGCCCTTTGAAGTAGTTCTTGCAAAACACTTCCATTCACTGCACTTATAATCATAGCGTTCATATAGTTTGCTTTGCTTATTTTACTCCAATCGACACATTTCTTTAGTTGTTTTTTCAGTATTAAATCAAGCCATATTCGGGTGCTTCTGCCATTGCCTTCCATAAACGGGTGGGCTTTGTTCATCGCCACATATTTCTCAATTATTTCATCCAAATTGGTTTCGGGCATGGTGTCTATATCTAGCAAAGTGCTGTGCAGGTAGGAAGTAGAAACAAACCTATACCCGCCTTTAGCAATATTTTTGGTTCTTATTTGGCCTGCAAAATCAAACAACCCACCGAAAAGATAGGCGTGTATTTGCTGTAAACCTTTGGTAGTACCTACCTCTATACTATCAATAAAAGTGGTTTCAAAGAGGGCATAAGCTTTTGTTTTGCTTTTACCGTCTATACTTTCGTCGCTAAAGGTAAACCAATCGATAAATCGGTTGGCGGTTTTGCTCGGAAATTCTTTGCCTAAAGCAACGATTCCTTCATAGTCGAACACATCGCTCAATCGTTTTTTGCCATCGGGTGCTAAAAGTTTCAATTGGGTAGTGGTACTAACCACTTGACTGTTTTCTGCTGTTAGTTTAGCTTTTAAGTATTTCCAATAGTTTCTATTTTTGGTATAATCGTCTTGATTACGAAGTACTGCTACTATATCCAATACCGAAAACCACCATTTGGAATTTTCTTCATCCCAAATGGCACGCACCTCTCGGTCGTCAAAAAATCGTATAGATATTTTGGTATTAGCACGCTTATCCAATTTAAGCAAGGTTAAGGTTCATGGCTTCAACACAACTTTACGGATGCTTTTCTAAAGCCATTGTATAGGCTCTTTCGTAGTAAACGGTGAGTTTTTGCCAACTGAAATTTTCAGAGCAATTTTCAGTTTTGTAGCGTTGAGTAATTCTATCCCTTCGAGACATTTGTACAAAAGAAAATAACTGCTCTGTAAGCTGGTCGGCTGCTTGGTAAAAATCTTTATGTCTGCGATTTACAACGTAAAGCCCTTTGTCTTCTTTTTCTTGAATGGTTTGCATTACAAAATCTCCAAAACCTGCCAAGTCGCTAGTAATAGCTGGCACACCACTAGCAATACATTCTAGGGGAGTATAGCCCCAGGGTTCGTAGTAACTAGGGAAAATTCCCAAATTGCAACCTCTTACAAATTGCCCATATTCAAGCCCAAATAGTGGATTGGTAGGCGATATAAAATCAGGGTGATAAACCACTTTAACACGGTCATGAGCATTGTTTACCATGTTGGCTACACGAATGTTTTGCAACAAATCATCGTTGCTATCTACCAAATTATGTGTTACTACATAGGGCAATTCGTTTTGCTTCCATGACTGCAATTCTCTTCTTAATCTCAGCTTCCAATAATCATCAACAAAATGATTCAAATCAGGTAGTTTTAAATCGTCAATTGATGCAACCGAGTGAAATAACCGCTCGCCCAGTTGGTCTTTGATGGCCTCGCAGGTTTGGCGAATTTCTTCCATCATTGCTCTTGATTGCAGTACTTGAGGGTTCATAGAATGGAACGGCTGTTTTGTGATAAAAAACATCACCACCGTGGTATCCATTCCCGCTTCCTGCATTTTCCAGTTTAGCCTTGCAAGGGCTTCAAGTGTCAAATCAAAACCTTTATTTTTGTATTCGTACCTGCCAGAGGTAAAAAAGTAAAGGGTTTTATCCAAATCAAAAGAATAGCTCTGAAAGAAATGCCCCATCACAAATTCATGAATTTTTTCTTTGTATTCTAAATGTAGATTTTGAAACTCATGCGATGCTATGAACCGTTGAATGTTTAATCCATTTGGTAGTATTACATCAGGATTGCGGCCTAGCAAAGCAAGGCATTCACGTGCAGTAACTTCACTTACGGTTGTAAATACGTGTGCACCATGTGCAGCGGCACGTTCTATTTTTGCCTGAGTTTCTATATTGAAATTTTTCGCCTCAGCTTCCCAATTATAATGAGAAAGATGCTCGTAAAAATGATGGTCATTCATGGCCAAATACCTTCCCAGCATGGTCGCATGGGTAGTAAATACAGTACTTACTGGCAACATGCTGCGGCGTATTTCTGGTATTGCTGTTCCCACCATCCACTCATGAAAATGGGCAATTATTTTTGTGTCACATACTTCTGGTTGGGCAAGAATTTTAAAAAAATCGGCTACCAAATGCCCAAACACAATCACTTGATCTACCAAATGGTCGCCACTGGAAGAGGGTATATTATGATGCTCCCATAGCAGATATTTAATTTCATCTAATTTGTAAAAAACACTGTTTGGATTAATAAGTACTACCTTTGGGCTACCAGATACTAGCCATGTACCATATTGCACTTCTACACCTTGGCTTCTCAATATTTCTACCGCTTTACCTACAGGGTTGTTGTAATCAAAACATGGCTCAAACTCAGCAGGCATTTTAGTGTGTAAATATGGGCCTATTAAAAAGTAATTGTCACCCCATTTTTTTTTAATACTTGGTATTTTAGAGCGTATTACTGTATATATTCCACCTACTTGATTGCATACTTCCCAAGCCACTTCGGCCAATAGGGCATTGTCGTTTTGATTAGATAACATGAATATGAGTGTACTTGTAAAAGTTAAAGATTTGCTTGTGTGCGTTGATGAAAATTATGTGGCTGAAATTATAGAAAATTATGTACATTCATACCATATTCAGCATAGATTATTGACATTATATTTGCTGTTTAATACACTTTATTCAAAAAAGGAAACAAATCATATTACCACAATGAAATTTAATTTTTTAACCATTCAACTAGGTTGCCTACTTTTACTAGGTTTTCACTGTCAAGCACAATTTTTTCCGATAGATTCTACCAGCAAAAAAATTCTTTATACCAATGTAGAAATAATAGATAGTGTGCCTACTGCACAGCTTTATAAAAATGCTGAAATGTGGATGAGTAAAAACTTTAAATCGCCTACTAATTATGATACCCAATTTAACCTAAAAGAAGGTTTTATAAAATGTAACACGAGTTATTTAGTATATACCAAAGGGATGATGTCGAAAGAGATTCACGGAAGAATAAGCTATGATATAATGATAGAAATAAAAGAAAAGAAATACCGCTATACTTTTACCAATTTTGTATTTGAATATTATAAACAAAATAGACAATACCAATACGAGCCCACAGGACGCATAAAGCCACTAGAAGAGCCGAAATACCCTGGTTGGCAGCCAGTATGGAACAAACATAAAATTCAGGCCAACAACACTGTTCAACAATTGATTGTTTCTTTAAAATTAGCCATGAAGCAAACTCAATTTGTAGAAGAGAAAAAAATGGAGAAGAAGAAAACAGAATGGTAATAGTAGCAAAAGCTAATCGTCGTCGCCATCTCTATTTGTGAAAAACATTTTTGGGAAAATAAAATTTTTCAATGTGCCTGTTTGCCCCGAAATCATTGCCCAATTTTCTACTTCAAAAGAAATATGTACCATGCCACAGGTAGGTATATTGCCAATATCTTGCCTGGTAAAATATTCGGCTATGTGAGTAAATGTGGGGTTGTGCCCACAGATGAGTACGGTGTGGTGTGCATTGTCAAGCTGATTGATGGCCGAAAGTACATTTCTGCTAGAGGCCTCGTACAAATCTTCTAAAAATAAAATATCATCTGTATTGTATTTTAGTTGCTCTGCTACATATTGAGCCGTTGCCTTTGTACGTGCCGCAGGGCTTGCAATTATAAGCGTAGGATTAAGATTTAACTTTGCCAACTCGTTGCCCATACGAGGTGCATCTAGCAAACCACGCTGATTGAGCGTACGGTCAAAATCTTTTTGCCCAGGAATAGACCAATCTGATTTGGCATGGCGAACAAGGATGATATTTTTTGTCATTTTAAATTAATATATTAAAATCTTACAGCGAGTGAATTGACATTAAGTTTGCTTTTATAAAAAAAAAATAGTCATCTTTGGCGGCAAAAAGAAATATAAAATATGTTTTATACTCTTATACAAAGTGGAAATTATAACTTTTTATAAAGAGTTCAAACAATTATTACTTTATTTTGATTACAACTATTTTTGTAAAATAAACAATTAGATATGTCTAAAAATTTGGTCATCGTAGAATCGCCCGCAAAAGCAAAAACCATAGAAGGGTATTTGGGCAAAGATTTTACAGTAAAATCTAGCTTTGGTCACGTTCGAGATTTGCCAAAAGGCGATAAAGCTATAGATATCAAAAATAATTTTACTCCCACTTACGAAATTACCGATGATAAAAAAGAAGTGGTGGCTCAGTTGAGAAAATTGGCCAAAGAGGCAGAAGTAGTGTGGCTAGCCACTGACGACGACCGTGAAGGAGAAGCCATCTCTTGGCATTTGAAAGAAGCATTGAACCTGAAAGAAAGTAATATTAAAAGAATTGTTTTTAGAGAAATTACTAAAAAAGCAATTTTAGGAGCAATAGATAAACCAAGAAAAATAGACAACGATTTGGTAGATGCACAGCAGGCTAGGAGAGTGCTAGACCGTTTAGTTGGTTTCGAATTGTCGCCTATTTTATGGAAAAAAATAAAAGCGGGTTTGTCTGCCGGAAGAGTGCAATCGGTAGCCGTGCGGTTGATAGTAGAGAGAGAACGTGAGGTAGAAAATTTTAAAACCAAATCTGCATTCAAGGTCAATGCCCTATTTGAAGTGGCCAAAGGCAAAACGATGAATGCCGAATTATCGGAAAGATTTGCGACAGAACCAGAGGCACAGGCATTTTTAGAGAAATGTAAAAATGCGATTTACAACATTAAAAATTTAGAGAAAAAACCTACCAAAAAATCTCCTGCCGCACCATTTACCACTTCTACTTTGCAGCAAGAGGCCAGCCGTAAATTAGGTTTTTCAGTAGCACAAACCATGATGGTCGCCCAAAGACTTTATGAAGCTGGGAAAATATCCTATATGCGTACCGATTCGTTGAACCTTTCAGAATTTGCCATGGATGCTGCCAAGGCTGAAATAACCTCGGCTTATGGCAAAGACTTTGTAGAGCAGCGTACCTATAAAACAAAATCGGAAAGTGCACAAGAAGCCCACGAAGCCATAAGACCTACTGATTTTTCTGTTCATCAGGTTACTGGCGAACGCAATGAGGAAAGACTTTATGAATTGATTTGGAAGCGGGCAATAGCTTCGCAAATGGCCGATGCACAATTAGAGAAAACAGTGGCTACTATTGGAATATCTACAGTACCACAAACACTGGTAGCTACTGGCGAGGTAATCAAATTTGAAGGCTTCCTAAAAGTATATTTGGAAAGCAACGACGACGAGCCAGAAACTGATGGCGAGGAAGACAGCAATACCATGTTACCGCCACTTACCGTAGGGCAAGCACTGGATTTGGACTTCATGAAAGCACTCGAGCGGTTCACTCGCCCGCTGCCCAGATACACAGAGGCTAGTTTGGTAAAAAAATTAGAAGAATTGGGCATAGGTCGCCCATCTACCTATGCACCTACCATATCTACCGTACAAAAAAGAGGCTATGTAATAAAAGAGCAACGTGATGGTAAAGAAAGAGCTTTGAAAGAATTGATCTTGAAAAAAAATATCATCACCAGCCAAATAAAAACAGAAATAACGGGTCAAGAGAAAAACAAATTGTTCCCTACTGATATGGGAATGATAACCACAGATTTCTTAGTTCAATATTTTTCTAATATTACCGATTATTCCTTTACTGCCTTGGTAGAGAAAGAGTTTGATGCCATCGCCAATGGAAAATTGCAATGGTCGAAAATGATTAGTGCCTTTTACACCCCATTTCACAAAACCGTAGAGGAAACCACCGAAAACGTAGATCGCTCTAAGGTAGGTACGTCTAGAGAATTGGGTTTTCACCCCGAAACAAAAGAAAAAATCATTGCCAGATTGGGCAAATTTGGCCCTATTGCACAAATAGGCGAAGTAGTAGAAGGTAGCGATGTAAAACCAAGATTTGCAAGCCTTCGCAAGGGACAATTGATAGAGACCATTACTCTTGAAAATGCTTTAGAATTATTCAAATTGCCTAGAGAAATAGGCCTACTGGAAGATAAGCCAATGACGGTAGCCATAGGTCGATTTGGCCCCTACATCAAACACGAAAGTAAGTTTTATTCGCTAGGAAAAGAAGATGACCCATACACCGTAGAAGTTGATAGAGGAATAGAAATAATACTGGCAAAAAGAAAAGCCGATAGTGAAAAACTAATTAAAGAATTTGCTGAAAATGCAGAAGTAAAAGTACTCAATGGTCGTTTTGGGCCATATATAGTAGCCGATGGCAAAAATGTAAAAATACCGAAAGACAAAGACCCTAAATCGCTTACCCTCGCAGAATGCTTGGCACTTGCTGCCGATGCTCCTGAAAAGAAAGGTCGATTTGCTAAAAAGGCTGTAGCAGCTAAACCTGAAACAACAAAAACACCCACTAAAAAAGTGTCTGCCAAAAAGCCAGCTACAAAAACAGTAGCTAAAAAAGCACCTGCAAAAACTGCTACAAAAAAGAAATAATACCGCAAAAAAATTGAGATTGAAGATTTGATGAAAAATTTTGTAGAAGAGTTAAAATGGAGAGGCTTGATACATGATATCATGCCAGGGACAGAGGAGCAGTTGAACAAAGAAGTGACGACGGCTTATGTAGGGTTTGACCCAACAGCAGCATCGTTGACCATAGGAAATTTGGTTTCTGTGATGTTGCTGGTTCACTTACAACAAGCAGGTCATAAACCAATAGCACTAATTGGCGGAGCAACAGGCATGATTGGCGACCCATCGGGCAAGGCAGAAGAACGGAAATTACTTTCAGAAGAAACATTGAAAGAAAATCAAGCTGGTCAGAAAAAACAATTAGAAAAATTTTTAGATTTTACCAATCCTATCAATGGTGCAGAAATCGTCAATAACTACGATTGGTTCAAAGGTATTGGCTTTATAGATTTTTTGAGAGATGCAGGAAAGCATCTTACAGTCAATTACATGATGGCCAAAGATTCTGTCAAAAAAAGATTAGAAACAGGAATTTCATTTACCGAATTTTCATATCAGTTGTTGCAGGGATACGATTACAAACATTTGTACGAGCATAAAAATTGCAAATTGCAAATGGGTGGCTCTGACCAATGGGGCAACATTACCGCAGGCACAGAACTGGTAAGGCGTATGGCAGGAGGGGAGGCATTTGCACTTACTGCACCGCTGATTACCAAAGCCGATGGTAGCAAATTTGGCAAATCAGAAAGTGGAAATATTTGGTTGGATGCAACCTTGACCTCGCCCTACAAATTTTATCAATTTTGGTTAAATTGTTCTGATGTAGATACCTCAAAATACATTCGCATTTTTACTTTGTTTACTAAAGAGGAAATAGAGGAATTAGAAACGAAGCACAATCTAGTTCCACATGAGCGAATTCTACAAAAAGCATTGGCTAAAGATATTACCATACGTGTACACTCTTTAGCCGACTACGAGCAGGTGATAAAAGCCACAGAAATATTGTTTGGCAAATCGACCACCGATGATTTACAAAGTTTAGAGGAATCTTTATTGTTATCGGTTTTTGAAGGTGTGCCACAAGTCGCTGTTAGCAAAGAAGATTATGAAGCTACCGCAAATATTTTGGAATTGCTCTCTACAGCTACTCAATTGCAAATTTTTCCATCTAAGAGCGAAGCTAGAAAAATGATTGCTGGTGGTGGGGTAAGTATTAATAAAAATAAAGTGGAGCAACCAGAAGCTGTATTGGATATGGATTTATTGCAAGGGAAATACCTGTTGGTACAAAAAGGGAAAAAGAATTATTTTTTGGTGAAAGTGGAAGAGGTGTAGGCTATTTTGAACATTTCATTTATCCAAGATTTGCTGGGGCATAGCGATATAAAGACTATCCTTAGGTACACTCACGCAAGCCAGCAAACGATTAATGACTTGCGTTACATCCAAAGTTTGCTAGGTCATGACAGTAGCCGCAGGACAGAAATTTATACCCATATTACGACCAAGGGTTTTGATCAAATACAAAGTCCGCTAGACAAGTTGGATATATAAATTAAATACTGTACTTATGTACTTAAATTAATGATGCATAAGCAATAAACAAAATAACAACCAACGCAACTATATTGGATATTTGCGAAACACTTCGCAAAGCCAATCGTTATGCACCATTTTATAAAGGACACAAACAAAATAGAATGAAAATAACATCAGGAAATTATGAAGTGTTTGACTCAGGAACTGTTATCAGTTTTGAGCAGGAACCAGTGACATTTCACTTAGCCGCTGACTTACAAATAAGATTGGCTTTTCGTGAAGAATCTGATAAAAAGGATGACCACCGACTTGAGTTTAATCCAATTTCCAACAATGAACTTGAGATAATTCTTGTGAACTTCAATAACTCTCTTGGTACGGGGAATTCAGCTCCTTTACAAGTAGGGACACTAAATAATAAAAAGCTTTATTTGAATTTCAGGGTATATGCTCTAAAT
>JAAFID010000007.1 GCA_013297765.1 Cytophagales bacterium
ATTTTTAAAATTTATCCAAATCCTGTTAATGAAACAATCTACATAGAAGCCGATATGATGTATATTAATAATAGTACTATCCAAATATATAATACTACTGGCAAAATACTACTGGCAAATACGATTTTGTATCAATACGAAAATAACAAAATATCTTTAGATGCCCACCAACTTTCACAAGGCTTATATGTAATCAAAATCAACACCGATAAGGGGTATGCTTTGTACCCGTTTAGCAAACAATAATCACCAACAATTAAACTAAACTCTAATGAAATCACACAAACTTGAATTTAAATCATTACTCGCACTTGCTACCATTGTATTTTGTAGTTTTATACAATCAGCATTTGCACAAACACTTCCTAGTGGATACGTACACGAAAAAGTTACTTCTACAGAATTGCCTACAGCACTTGCTTTTACACCAGATGGCAGAGTAATAGTTTGTTCATCCGTAGGTGGCAAAGGTATCGCCGTAATAGTGAATAAAGATGGTTCTACAACTCCCTTTTTTACTATTCCTAAAACCTACACCAATAAAGAAAAAGGACTAGTCGGATTAGCTTTTGACCCAGATTTTTCATCTAATGGATATGTATATATATACTATACTGCTGATTTATCTGCAAATGGAGATCAAAATTCTACTTGTCAAAATACCATAGCAAGAATAACTGCTAAAGATTATGTTGCAGATAATGCAACGCTTACACCATTATTGAAGTTGCACATCAACCCTAAATTTATCATTCAACCAAATCATGATGGAGGTACACTAGCATTTGGTCCTGATGGAAAGTTGTATGCAGCAAGCGGAGATATGGATTTATGGTGCAGTAACAAATGTATTAGTGGACCTAATGCTGGAAGTTGTAATTGCGGACCTACTTGGATTCAACCAACCTACTCACAAGATACAGCATTGTTTACTGGCAAAATACTCAGGATCAATAAAGACGGTAGTGCACCTACAGACAACCCATTCTATAAGGTAGGAAGCACCAATGCTAGAAATTATTTATTTGCATTAGGTGTAAGAAATCCTTATACCATGCACTTTAAAAAAGGAACATCACAATTGTGGATTAATGATGTAGGCTCTAATGGAAATAATAAAAAAGAAGAAATTAATATGATAGATGTTTCAAATCCAAAATCCCTAGTTGGGAAAAATCTTGGATTTAACAATGGCACAACTGAAACATCAGATGGCACTGCACCTAGTACAGAAGGTTTCTTTGATGTAAATGATGACCCGACATTTAAAACATTTACTCAACCTGTACAAGTTTATCCTGCTAGTGAGGGATGTGCTATTTCAGGTGGTACTTTTTATGATTCTAAAACACCTACATTTGAAAGTAAATACATTGGAAAATATTTTTATATGGATTTTTGCCAAGGATGGATTAAATACATGGATGCAGACGGAAAAAATATCAATACTTTTGCTACAGGTCTAGCAGGTGGCGGTAGTGGATTTGGGTCTATTTGTATAGAAGAAGCACCTGACGGAAATATGTATCACCTTGTAAGAAGTAAAACCGCTGGTGTGAGTGGTCTATACAGAATTAAAGGGCCAGTAGTAGCTGCTGGCACAGATGGTTCAGTATCTCAAAATAAATATGCCTTTTCTATCCACCCAAATCCTGCAAATAACAACAATAAACTTAACTATCACTTCAATGCCCAATACAGCGAAACTGGTAAAATACAGTTTGTAGATTTGATGGGTAAAGTACGAAAAACTGTAGAAATTAAATTTGAGCAAGGATTTAATGATCACATGATTGACGACATCTCTGATTTACAAAAAGGAGTATATATGGTTAATTTCTCTACCCCAAATGCCAAAGCAACTAAAAAATTAGTAGTAGAATAATTGAGTAGATGTATTTGAGAGATTTAGTGCTAAAAGAAGTTAGCGGGATTATACAATAACTACAAAAAAGCCTCGAAAGATTTTTCTTTCGAGGCTTTTTATTGCGAAATGTAAAATTTACTCAATCATACTACTTCCTTTGCTACTGCAGTACTTGCCTCAAAAATATATTACCTTCTTTATTATGAATTTCGGTTTGCATTGACAATGTTTATTCTCAGGTTTGCTTCCAAATTGTCAAACAATAAAAAATAACAAAGTGAATGATAAGTGGCAATATTGCCGATCTAAAAAAACAATGCTAATCTATGGCGTATTGATTTTCAGGTAGATGAAGACGTTTGGCAAGGAACAACTAAGTCTAGAAACCTTTTCCATTGCCTTCGCCATTTCTAACTAGAATTTATTAATTTTGAATTCTAACATCAGAACTGTAGGGAAGATCTCTAAACATGAATATGCAAATACAAGTATTAAAATCGAAATTACATAGAGTAAAAGTTACTCAGGCAGAGTTGAATTATGTGGGCAGTATCACCATCGACGAGGCGTTGATGGAGGCTGCCAATATTATAGAAAATGAAAAGGTACAGATAGTAAACATCAACAATGGTGAGCGGTTTGAAACTTACGTAATTAAAGGCGAACGCAATACGGGTACTATTTGTCTTAATGGCCCTGCGGCTCGCAAAGTGCAGGTAGGCGACATTATTATTGTAATTGCTTATGCCACTATGGATTTTGAATTGGCAAAAACTTGGAAACCATTTTTGGTTTTTCCCGATGCACAAAACAGATTGCAATAGTATTTGGGCAATTATTTTTTTAAACTTTGACGATGAAATTGGTAAAAAATATTTTCAAAATAGGCATTCCATTGCTATTGGCAGGTGCATTGCTATGGTATGTACTGCAAAAAATAGACTTGCACGAGCTATTGCAAAAACTTGCTAAGGCAAATTATTATTGGGTTTCTTTGGCCATTTTAATTTCTGTTGTTTCACATGTATTGCGTGCTGCAAGGTGGCAAATCATGATTGAACCATTAGGGTATTTTCCTAAACTGACCACTACTTTTATGGCCGTGATGATTGGGTATTTTGCCAATATATTTTTGCCTCGTGCAGGCGAGTTGCTTAGATGTGTAGCCCTGCACCGTAGCGAGCGAGTTCCCGTAAATGCAGCCTTTGGGACAGTAGTCGCCGAGCGGGCTATAGATTTTATTTGTTTGCTGGTGCTGGTTGCTCTTTCATTTGTGTTAGAATTTGATCGCTTTTCTGATTTTTTTCACCAGTTTGTTTTGGTAGATAAAGGAGAAAGTGCCTTAGTAAATATTATAAAAGCATATTGGATAATATTATGTGTTTTTGGTTTGGCTATAGCCGTTGCTGTTGCTATACTTTGGAAAAAAATTCTTGCTTTAGCAATGGTAAAAAAAGCCATTGTTTTTGTTTCAGGTATATTGCAAGGGGTATTTAGCATTAGAAATTTAAAAAATAGAAATCTGTTTGTGTTGCAAACCATACTTATTTGGGTGTGCTATTATTTGATGACTTACCTCATGTTTTATGCCTTGCCAGCTACCGCAGGATTGTCTATGGTGGCAGGTTTAGTGATATTAATTGTAGGCGGACTGGGTATGTCGGCACCAGTTTCTGGTGGAATAGGGCCATTTCACCTGATGGTGGCAGGAGCATTGGAATTATTTTATGGCTTGTCGCAAAAAGATGGCATTGCCTACGCTTTTGTGATTCATACTTCGCAAATGGTAATGGTGATTGTACTCGGGGGTATATTTACTATTTTCAATATGATGTTGCCTAAGCCAGTAGTAGAAGTTCCCACTGTTTAATGTTTTTACAATGAATACTTCAAAGAAAATTTTTACAAAGGAGACCATTTTGCCGCAGCTAGAGCAATGGCGCTGCCAGGGCGATGTGGTATTTACGAATGGTTGTTTTGATATAGTACACTTAGGTCATGTCGATTATTTAGAAAAATCTCGCAATCTAGGGGTGCGAATGATAGTGGGTTTGAATACAGATGCCTCGGTAAGCAGGCTAAAAGGTCCAGAAAGACCATTGGTAAATGAATATGCTAGAGCAAGAGTGATGGCGGCATTTGAATTTGTGGATGCTGTCATTTTGTTCGACGAGCCCACGCCATTGGAATTAATTACCTTTTTAAAACCTGACATTTTGGTCAAAGGCGACGACTACACCGTCGATAATATTGTTGGTGCAGATGTTGTAATAGCCCACGGCGGTGCGGTAAAAACAATCGCTTTGGTTCAAGGCTATTCTACTACCAGCATGGTGAATAAAATAAAACAAATGTTGTAATCTAAAATAGAAAAACTATGATTTTCGTAATTGGTATTGTGACTATGCTCGTGAGCCTTTGGGTGAGCTACACGTTGAAAAGTAAGTTTAAAAAATATGCCCAAATACCTTTGGCATCAGGTATTAGTGGGTCAGAGGCAGCACAGGCAATGCTCAAAGACCATGGGATATACGATGTGCAAGTAATCTCTGTCGAGGGGCAACTGACCGACCACTACAACCCAGCCGATAAAACAGTAAACTTAAGCCATGACGTATATGCAGGTCGCAATGCTGCTGCTGTAGCCGTTGCTGCACACGAGTGTGGTCATGCGGTGCAACATGCCCAGGCTTATGCCATGCTAAACCTTCGTTCGGCACTGGTACCTATACAAAACGTAAGTGCCAATATATTGAATGTAGTAATGATGATATTGATTTTTGGGGGAATGTTTTTGGGCGGCGGTGCTGCCTTGCCTTGGGTATTATTGGTCATTATTGGGTGCAATTTGGTGCTTACTTTGTTTGCACTGGTTACACTACCAGTAGAGTTTGATGCCAGCCATAGGGCATTGGTATGGATAGACAAGCGAGGCGTAGTGACCGCCAGAGAGCATGACATGGCCAAAGATGCCTTGAAATGGGCAGCTATGACTTATGTGGTAGTAGCTATAGGAGCATTGGCTCAATTGCTATATTATGTGTCTATGTTTTTGGGTAGAAGAGATTAATTTGTTGTGTAGATAAATGAGCGATACTATGGTATTAATCCGTAGTGTCGCTCACTTATCAATACTCTTAGTGCTGAGTGCTATTTTAACATGAAGGAAGGTGGGCTATTTTTTTGAAGCTATAAAAAACACATTTTAATTTGAAATATGTTAGAATGCAACTCATTTCTTTCGGTTTTCAATCAATATAGATGTGTTATTGTAAGAAATATTACATGTAGCTGTGTTTTTTCTATCATTTCTAATTTTATACAATGATTTTAATTTATTATTATTTAATATTTGATTTTTAATATTTTGCTATTTTTTTAGTGTTTGTCTTTTAAATTATGGAGCTTGACAATTTAAGAGACAGCACTTAATAATCAGCAGTATTTATAATGTTATGTAATTATAGTATTAAAAAAATTACACCTATCCCCTAATCACTCTTTTTTTTGAGTTACTATCAGGATATTTGTAACGTATAATAGTGTGCAAAATACATTAACAATGAATATAGCAATACGCAATTTCTCAAAAGCAAAAAGTTCCATCATTTTTGGGCTTATCTTTTTTATCTCTATCATTTTTAGTCAGCAAACTTATGGGCAGTCGTTTTCTCGATTGGCTGTAGGAAACTGGGACAATAACCCAACCAACTTGTGGGCAACTACAGGTGGTGGTGTTGCAACGAAAACGGTGCCATTGACCGCTGATGATGTGACCATACAAGCAGGCAATACCATCACCTTAAATGCTGGGCAAGCCTATACTTGTAATTCGTTAGTGGTGACAGGGTCATTGGTTATGGGAGCAGGCTCTAGCCTCACGGTAACTGGCGGTACAGGTGTAACAGGTGCTGGCACTATTAACATGACAGCCGGTGGAATTATTAATATTGGAGGTACAGGGGGTTTCACTTTTACAGGAACGTTTACGCCAGGTGCGGGTACTATCAATATGAATGGGGCAGCCCAAAGTATTCGTGCAGCAACTTACAATAACTTAATATTTGCGGGAAGTGGGGTTAAAACTATTAATGTTGGAACGACAACCATTAGTGGTACATTAACTGGTACGGCAGGGGTAATTACTACGGGAAGTAACTTGAATATTAATGGCGGTGTAGTAGTAACGGCTGCGACTATGAATGCTACAGCCAATACTGTAACCTATACCAATGCTGCGGCAACAAATATATTTCCTGGTGCATACTCTTCTTTAACATTAGCTGCTGGTGGCACAAAAACACTTACTGCCGCTACTACGGTAAATGGAGCTTTTTCGCTAACTTCCAACTTGAATTGTGCTGGTTTCGACCTTACTTTAGTAGGTGGAACATCTGGTGCTGGTACACTAACTACTGGTGCAAATACAGTAACCTATTCGGGAGCTGCACAAAGTGTATTTGCAACAACTTATAACAACATTACTTTTGCTGGTAGCAACAACAAATCACTGCTAGGTGCTGTGACAGTAAGTGGTACTGCCACAGGTACAGCAGGCAATATTTTGTGTGCAACAAATAATTTGACATTTAATGGAACAGTTTCAGTCGCAGCGGCAACAATTACTACTGGCCTGAATGTGGTTACCTACAATAGTGCATCTACACAAGATATTTTTTCTGGAACTTATAGTGGTAATCTTGACCTTGCAGGTGCAGGAGCAAAAACATTGAGAGGTGCTACCACCGTAACAGGCACGTATAGCATGGCTTCTGCATTGAGTTGCGGAGCAAATGCTTTGACTTTGAACGGTACTGTTACCTATACCTCTGGAGCATTGACTACTGGAGCAAATACAGTAACTTATGGAAGTGCATCAGCCCAAACAGTTATACCGGCTACTTATAGTGGTGCATTAACATTGAATGGGGGAGGAACAAAATCATTGAGTGCTGCGACTACTGTAAATGGAGCATTTACGCTAACTTCCAACTTGAATTGTGCTGGTTTCGACCTTACTTTAGTAGGTGCAACATCTGGTGCTGGTACACTAACTACTGGGGCAAATACTGTTACCTATTCTGCACTTGCCGCCCAAAATGTATTTGCAACAACATACAACAATTTGACATTTGGCGGCAACAATACCAAAACCCTTTCGGGTGCGGTAATAGTTAATGGAACTAGTACAGTAAACACAGTAACTGTAGCGTGCGCAGCCAATAATTTAGATTTGAACGGTGCAGTAAACTGGACAGCAGGAACAATTACGACTACCACAGGCAATGTCACCTATAACAGTGCCTCTGGCCAAGATATCATCCCTGGTACTTATTCTTCCAATTTGACAATTTCAGGAGCAGGTGCTAAAACCCTGAGAGGTGCTACTACCGTGACAGGAACGTACAGCATGGCGTCGGCATTAAGTTGTGGTGTAAATGCATTGACGTTGAATGGAACAGTTACTTATACATCAGGAGCTTTAACAACAGGGGCAAATACAGTAACCTACGGAAGTGCAGCCGCCCAAACAGTGATACCTGCAACTTATAGCGGTGCGGTAACACTTAGTGGGGCAGGAGCTAAAACTCTTTCTGCTGCTACTACGGTCAATGGTACATTCACCCTTACTTCTAATTTAGATTGTTTGGGAAATAATTTAATCCTTGGCGGTGGAACTGCTGGAGCTGGTACGCTTACTACTGGTGCAAACACAGTAACTTATTCGGCTGGTGTAGTTCAATCCATCTATGGAACTACCTATAACAACCTTACACTATCAGGGGCAGCAATTAAGACGTTGGGTGCAGCTACGGTAGTAAATGGTGCTTTGTTAGTGGGTACTGGTGCTACTTTACAACTAAGTACATTTAATTTTACTGCAAATTCTACTATAGATATTACTGGAACATTGACCGATAATAGTGTTACAGGTACTAATCTATTTGTAGGTAATGTAAAGGTAAATAGTGGCGGTAATTTTAGCAATACAGGCAATCCGGCTTATACCTTTCAAGGGGGTATTCAAAACGATGGTACATTTGCATTGACAGGTACTGGAACAGTAACTTTCAATACATCCTCTCAATCTATCAATGGTATTGGTGCTATGAGTTTTGCAAATGCCACGGTACTAATAAATGGTATTACCATAACCAACAGCAACACCAATACCGTAACTATTTCTGCGAGCTTGAATGGTACTAATGCAAGTTCGATATGGGTCAATGCCAATGGCTCAAATTTGGTGTATGCCAATGCTACAACCATGTTTGTTGGTGGTGGTTCGCTAGATGCGAGTGCAAATACTAATACTGTAAACTATGGCTTGAATGGTGCACAAACTGTTTTAGCTACTACCTATCATAATCTTACGGCCTCAGCTGGTGGTACGAAGACCTTGGCTGGAAATACAACAGTAAACAACAATCTAGTAGTATCAGCAGGTAATTTAGATTTAGGCACAGTAGCTACTACCTTTTCGGTAAGTGGTAATGCAACATTAGCTTTAGCTTGTAATCTAAATTTCGGAACTATCACCACCAAAACAGTTACTATTGTAGGAGATGTGAGTGGTGCAGGTGCTATCAATACCAACACCTCTTTAGCATTGCATGTATTGAACTTAGGTGGTGCAAGCAATACCATTGGTGCATTTACTACCTCAGCAGTAGCTAGTGTGGTAAATTATAATAGAGTTGGCAATCAAACGATATTTGCTACGGCAAATTATCGAACTTTAAATGTAACAGGAAGTGGCACTAAAACCATTCAAGGTGCAACTACTATCAATAATGACATCACTATTCCTTCTGGAATTACGCTCGCATTAAATGCAAATACCCTTACAACTGCTGGCAACATTACCATCAATAATGGTGGTATCCTAGATGTAAATGCAAATGCAACACTAGCCGTAGCCAACACGAGAGTGATTGCCAATAGTGGAACATTAAGAGTAGTAGGTACACTTGGTAATCCAGCAACTGTTACAAGAAATGCAGCAGGCAATTATTCTATTACCCAAAGTGCTGTTGGTGCAACCATTCAAGCAAATTTCTTTGCTTTCAATTTCCTCGGTGCAGGTGGTATCGCCATAAGTGATGGAACAATTGATGTTACCAACAATTTTAGTAACGGTACATTTGCTAGTGGGGTAGGGGCACAGTACTTAAACTTGACTGGTTTAAATTTTTCAGACTTTTCTGCTTCCAATACCGTATTTAATGCTGGACCTACTTTTAACGTAACTAGAACATCAGGTACAGGAACGGTGACTTTCCTAGATGCAACTGGAACATTGGCAGGTGAAGTATTTGACAACGACAATGCCAACCCCGGCACATTGATTAATTGGAGCAACCCAGTAGCAACTTATTATTCACAAGGAACAAATAATTTTAGCCTCCTTACCAATTGGAATAAAGTACCAGGTGGTGGAGGTGCCAATCCATCGGCAGCTGATTTGACCAATGGTTTGTCCACTTTCATTATTCAAAATACCCATACGGTTACCCTAGATCAAAATATAGATGTATTAGCACTAACCGTTGGTGGTGGTACTAGCGGTGCTTTGGTAATAGGTGATGGTACAGATAGAACTTTGCTTTCTCGCCAAGATTTGCAGGTAAAAGCTGGTGCAAGCATGACCGTTGCTAATATAGATGGTACGCACACTCTAGATATTAGAGGCAACTTTACCAATGCTGGTACTTTCAATATGAGAACCAGTTTGACCCGTTTTGCAAATACCAATTTCAATGGTACCAACACACAAATATTTGGTCCTTCAACGCCTGTATTTTTTAATGTAGCCTTCAAAACAGGTAGCAACACTACAGCAAATGTAGCTCTAGACATAGATGGGAATGTTACTCTAGAGGCTGGTTCTATATTTCAAGATGGCGGACTTACCCATACAGTAGCAGGCGACTGGAATGATGGAACGACTGGTGCTATGACAGGAACTGGTACTATTCAATTCAATAGCAATTCTCAATCAGTGGCTTCGGCTTCAACATTTAACAACATTACCTTCAATGGTGGTGGTGCTGCCATTACCATTCCTGGAGCCATAACTGCCACAGGAAATTTCTTGGTTACGAATAATACTACGGTATTGGCGAGTGCTAATGTGACTCATGCTATTGCTCAAAACTTTACTGTAGATGCAGGAAGTAATTTTAATCATAGTAACGGAACAGTCGATTTTAATGGCACTACAGCACAATCGATAGATGGCAGCAATGCAACTTTCTTTGTTGTTAGATTTATCAATGGCGGTGTACCTAACCCAAAAACAATATTAAATAATTTAGTTGCTACTAACCAACTTAACATTACAGCCACAGCAGTAGTGAATAGTGCAGGACAAATTGCCACTGCAAATATGGTGGTAGATGGTACTTGTGGTTTTACCAATCAAATCTCTTTTACAGGTGGCGGCACTATTTCTAAAACAGTTGCAGGTGCAATCAATTTAAGTTCGGCTAACATTATATGTACTGCGGGCAACACTTTTATACAGGTAGGTAGTAGTGTAACCAGTGCAGGTAACTTTACTATCAATGCAGGAGCACAGTTTATAGTGGATAACAATGCTACGCTTACAGGCGGAGCTGGCAATGTATTTACCGCTAACGCTGGTGGCAATTTATATTTAAGAGGCATTAATAATTTCCCTTTTGGATACGGTACATTTAATATTGCAGCAACCTCAACTACTATTTATGATGCAGCATTTAACCAAACGGTGCGAGGCGGCCTAAGCATAGGCAATTTAAATTTGAGCAATAATACTAAAACGCTAAGTGGGTCACTTGATATCAATGGAAACCTAAATTTATCTAATAGTGTTGTTGCAAATTTTAGTGCCTTCTCACATACCATTGCGGGAAATATAAACAATCCTGTAGGTTCTTCTATGACTTCTACTAGTACCATTACTTTAGACAATCCTGATGGTGATCAAACGATAGGTGCAGGTGGAACTTATAATTTGGGTACATTGAACTTTACCAGTACCGCCCCTACAGCAGTCAGAAACAAATATATCAATACCAATATTACCCTTGCTGGAAGTTTCTCAGCTATCAATTCAGGTGGTACATCTGCACTCATTAATAATGTGTTTTTGTATGGCAATGTAATTACAGGTCCTGGAGCTGCTTTTGGATTTACTTTAGGTTCAAACGTAAGGTTGCTTACCAGTGGCACTAACACCTTTCAAACTACAGTAGCCAGCTTTGGAACAAAGACATTAGATGTTGCGAGTATCGTAAGGTTCAACAATACGACCAATGCTACAGATCAAAGTATTCCATTTGGATTTAGTTATGGAACCATAGAGCTTCAAGGTGCGGGTGCAGCAGGTGAAACTAATACCAAAACTGCCTTAGGAGCATTGGACATTAATGGAAGTTTCATCAATATAGCCAATGCTTTTACGTTTATAGATGGTGGCTTTGCCCATACTATTGCTGGCGATTGGAGTGTTTTTGCTGGTGCATATCCTGCTCCTACCTCTACCATTACATTTGACGGAACAACAGCCCAATTGATAGGCCCTGCAAATCAAAATTTAAATTTTAATAACATTGTTTTTTCTGGCTTTGGCTCTTCAAAAACTTTTGCCAATACCAACAATGGAAGTACCGTTACCATATTGGGCAACTTGACTATCAATACTGGTGTTACGGTAGATATCAACTCTAAAAATGTGAATATAGCTGGAAACTGGACTTCTACAGGGGTATTCTCGCAAGCTGCTACCACCACATTTTCAGGCACTACAGCCGACCAGACCGTAAGTATGGGGGCATCTAGTAATTTTGGAGGATTCAATATCAATAAAACTAATGCAAGTTTTAATACCGTTACAGCAAGCACAGATTTACAAATTGCAGGTAGTTTGACTTTGACTGCCAACAATGCCAATTTTGCTGCGGGAGTACGCACCATTTCTATTGGCAACGATTTTAATTTCAATACAGGTACTACATTTACTACCACAGGTACATTTTTATTCAATGGTAGTAACCTTTCTCAAGTGTTGAATATGAATACTACAGGTGCAACCTTTCAAAATTTATCTTTTAGCGGTACGCAAATAAAAACTTTAGCAACGAATGATATTACTGTGAATGGAAATCTAACCATCATTGGCTCGGCTACATTTAATGGTAACAATAGACAAATTACAGTTTTAGGAAACTGGGTGAATGGAGGAACATTTCAACATAATTCAACCGTCAATTTTACAGGAAGCTTTCAAAACATTAGTGCTTCTAATTTTAGTTCAGTAAACATTGCAGGTACAAATATAAAAACACTTTCAGGAAATATTAATTTGAATGGTTCGCTAACGATTGCTGCGGCATCGACACTAGATGTTTCAGCATCTAACTATGCGGTATCACTTGATGGTTCATGGACTAATAATGGCACATTTACCCCAAGATTAGGTACAGTAACATTTGGTGGTAATGGTAAAAATATTACCACAGGTGGCATTGGGGCAGGAAAAAGATTTTACAACGTTACCTTGTCTATGACTGCAGCAACCGATGCTACATTGGTAGGAGCAATAGATATCGACAATGATTTAATCATTACTTCTGGTAGAATGGTAACTGGTGCCAACAACGTAAACGTGGGTGGAACGATGATGGTCACAGAGGCATTCAATCAAAACAACAATGCAAGCGTACTTACCTTTGATGCTGGTGTAGCAGGTATCAAAACATTTAACCCAGGAAATAGCGTAAACAGTGCCTATAGAGCAATAACTGTAAATGGGAATTCGGGATTGATAGTGCAATTGACTACTAACAATCTAACAATAGGAAATACTCAGAATCTTACTGTTACCTCTGGTGCCTTCAAATTGAATGGAAAAACATTAACCATGAGCAATGGTAACATTGTAGTTACCACAAATGGTACTTTTGATGTAGATGCAGGAGCAAACCTTTACCTAGCCGATAACGCCTCTATCACTAACACTGGAACTTTAAAGATACTAGGTACATCTACCAACTATGCAAATATATTAAGAAATGGTGGTACTGGAGCACAAGGCTATACCATCACTCAAACAGCAGGAACTTTCTCTGCACAATACTATTCCATTAGCAATACCAAAGGTGCAGGTGTAACTATTAGCGGCGGAACTATAGATGCAACTAACAATTTCAGTAACGGAACATTTTCTGGTTCGGGTACATCATACTTAACCTTAAATGGATTGAATTACACTGGAACAGCGTCGAGTGTGGTGTTCAATGCAGGACCTACTTTCAACGTGAACCGCACTTCTGGACCTGGAATCATAACCTTCAACGCTGCAACTGGCGACTTGGCAGGTCCATTGTATGAAAACGATTTACCAGATGGTGGTGCAGCGACAGGCTTTTGCCAATGGACTGCCTTTGGAAAAAGATGGGGAAATTTCACAGCAGACAACAACTGGAATACGCCAGGAAACTGGTCGCCTAGTGGAGTGCCTACTTCATCAGACACCATCTATTTAGATCACAACATTATTGCCCCAGCAACAGCATATACAGTAAACATTACATCGGCAGATGCAGCTGCTTATAGACTTATTGTAGATAAACAAGGAGGTGCAGGCGTTATTTCACTTGTGCTTTCAGGTGGAAGAAGCCTCACTGTAGGTGAAAATATAAATATTCTTACAGGAAATATATTGACCGCCACCAATAATACAAATATTCTTAACATAGGTGGTAACTGGTCTAATTCAGGTACATTTAACAACGGAAGTTCTACGGTTAATTTTAATGGTGGTGCAGGTAGCTATACCCTCAGCCCCGGAGGTTCTAGTTTCTTTAATCTGAATATCAATAACGGCGGTACTTACACCCTATCCAGTGCTATAACAATGGCTGGAAGCCTAAATGTGAGCAATGGTACACTTAATGCTGGTGCAGGTGGCAATACGGTGAATGTAGCTGGAAACTGGAACAATATAGGAGGTACATTTATACCACAGACAGGCTTGGTGAACTTGAATGGTGCTTCGGCACAATCGGTAGCCGGTGGGCCATTTTATGACCTTGCTACTGCAAGTGCTGGGGTTAAAAACATTACTTCATCACTTACCATCACTAGAAATATAACCATCGGTGCTACCTCTTCTATCAATGCTGGTACAAATATTCTTTTTGTAGGTGGCAACTGGGCAAACAATTCAGGCACTGGGGCATTTACCCAAACTAGTTTTGGAACAGTGTACTTCAATGGAGGAGCAAACCAAACGATAGACAATGGTACATCGGGAACTACATTTAACAATGTTACGCTTTCAGGCGTTACCAATCATACTAAATTCTTAGGTAGAAATATTGTAGTTAATGGAAATTTGGACATATCATCGAGTGCAGTTATCACACTTGACGCTGCTGCCTTTACCATTACAGGGTTGCCTGCAAATACATTTACAATAAATGGTACAAGTGCAATTATTCTAAGAGGAGTAAATAATTTTCCATCTGGCTTCGGTACCAATACCTTGGCAGCAGGTAGTACAGTAAACTATATCTTAAATAGCAACCAAACCATCTTTGCAGCTGCGTATGGTAATCTTACGCTTACGTCTGGTGCAGTAGTGAACAATACAAAAACTGCCACTGGTGCCATTGTGGTTCAAGGAAACTTGACTTTAAGCGATGTAAGTGTACAGTTGGATATGAATAATGCCGATATGACTTTAGCAGGCAATTTGGCATTCCCAACAGCAGGCCGTCAAATTTTGTGGGGTACAGGAATGTTTACTCACAATGGAGCAGGCTGGAATATAGATGTAGATTATACAGGCTTTAGTCCTGATTTTGGAAATGTAACCCTGACAGGAAGCGGAACAAAAACGATGCTTGCAAACCTAAACATAGGAGGAAATTTTTCAGTACAAAGTGGTGTTGCCTTTACCATGAATACCTTTTTACTTACTTCAACAGGTGCAAGCAAAACATTTACTCTTGCCAATGGAGCAACCTTAAATTGCAATGTAGTAGCACCAGAGGTCGCATTTCCTAAAAACTTTACTACCAATGCTACCAACGCCAATAGCACTGTGATATTAAATGGTGCATCGAATCAACTGGTTTTTGCCAATACCACCTATGGTAATCTATATTTGTCTAATAATGCTGTAAATAATACACTTACAGGAGTATTGAATGTAGCAGGTGATTTTTATAATCGTGCAGCAACATTGGTAGATGCAAGTTTTAATATGAATCTGTCTGGTGCGATTAATGATATTAGAAATTATACCCCATCTGTTGGTACTGTTATTACTTTAAATGGTTCCACACAATCAATTTATGATGGAGTAAATGGTGCGAACCTAGATTTAGGAAATGTGGTATTTTCAAATGCGGGAACAAAAACTTTGGGTAGCACTGGTGGTGTAGGTAATATTGTGAATATTTCGGGAAATGTAACCATAGCAAGTGGAGTAACAGTAAACACGAATAGAAATGTAAACTTTTCGGGAAGCACTTGGACAAACAATGGTTCGTTCAATCATTCTGCAAATACCTTCACGTTCAATGGCACAATCGCTCAGGCCATCAATCCTGGTCTTGTAAATTCCTACCAACAAGTAGTGTTTGCAAACACTACCGCTCCTGTAACTTTTAATACTAGAGGCGGTAATTTTGCCAATACTGGTGCTTCAGGTTTTATAATCAATGTAGGAGCAATCGTTGATATGGGTACAGCCCTTACACATAACATCAGTGGAACTGTAACCAACAACGGTACCTGGACAACCAACAATGCCAACTTTAACTTCAACGGAGGCAACCAAACCATCACTACCCCTGTATTTGCGGCACAGAATGTATTTACCAGCACTAATGGTACCAAAACAATGGGTTGCAACTGGTCGGTAAATGATTTGACCATAGGTATCAATACCACACTTTCGGCTACAGCTACCCCTTATGATTTGACGGTGACTGGCAACTGGACTAATAGTGGAGGATTTAACAATGGTGGAAACACGGTGACTTTTGAAAGTAATAATACTAGTGCCAAAACAATAACAGCAGGTGGATCTAATTTTAATAACGTTAATTTTAACCAATCGCTTACTGCTGCAAGAACTTATACATTACTTTCGCCAGCAACTACATTTGCCAATAATTTGTTGATAGGAAGCGGTGCAACACTGAACTTAAATTCAAATACGCTGACATTAGGTAGCAACAATGCCTCTACTGAAGCACACCTAATAGCAGCAGGAGCAACACTACAAGTAAATGCAAATGCCAATTTGAGATTCAACAATCAGAATGGCAACTCGTCACTCACTGTAAATGGGACATTGATTACCGTAGGTACAAGCGGAAACATCGCAACAATTACTCGTGCTACCGCCAACGGAAGGACAGATATTGTAATCAATGGCACTATAAAGGCAAATTTCTATTTATATGATTTCATTGGCGACGCAGGTATGGTCATTAATTCTTCAGCTACGGTAGATGCTACTGATAATTTGTCCAATGGAACTTGGTCAAACATGAACACTGCAGGAGGTGCAGCTAAATATTATTTAGTATTAGAAGCACCAGTAAGCACCAATATAGCAAACGTAACCTTTAACTTTGGTGGAACGCCTACAACAGGGGTTCATTACAACGTAAGAAGATCATTAACTGCGACAGGAGTGGTGACTTTTGTAGAAGCCATTAGTGGAATTTTAGGTTCTTTCCTATATGAAGATGACCCCACAGGCCCTACTAGCCCAAGTGCAACTACTGGTAAATGTTTATGGCCTACTACTGTCCTTGCTACTTGGACGGGTGCAATAAACAGAGACTGGAACGTTGCAGGAAACTGGAGTCCAGCCACAGTGCCTACCAATGCAATAGATGCACTTATCCCAAATGTGGCTAATGACCCAATCATTACTAGTGCCAATGCAGTATGTAGAAACATAACTTTGTCTGATGGAATTTTGGGTCTAGACAATGGTTTCGACTTGGTGGTAAACAAAGACGTAGTTTTGGGTACAGCAGCCAATGCAGCACAGATACAAGTGTTGAATAGCGGTTGCGACATTACCGTATTGGGTGCATGGACTAAAAATGCAAATGCCACATTCTCTCATGGCAATGGAAGAGTAACCTTTACAGGTGCTGCTGGTGCGTACACCATCAATCCTGGATTGTCTGCATTCTTTAATCTTGATTTCAATGGCAGCACTTCCAACTTTAATTTGAATGGTGCAACAGTAAATGTAGATGGTAGCATGAATATTATTAATGGTACCGTATTTCCACTTACTGCCGCCTACAACATCAATATCAAAGGTAACTTTACAAATTCAGACCGTTTTAGCCCTGCAACCCCTGGTACTATTACCCTGAGTGGCCTAGCCAATCAATCAGTGACAAATGTTTCCATTAGAAACTTAGTTGTTTCTGGTACAGGCATTAAAACATTCTTTGCTACAGACACCATCAACGGAACTATAGTAGTAAATAGTGGAGCAACACTAGCGGCCAACAATCTAAGTACATTATATATGCTAGGCAACGTAACCATCAATACAGGCGGTAGTTTTGATGATGGTAGTGCCATTCACTATTTTAGAGGTGCTACTTGGACAGGTACTGGAAACTGGGTTACTAATACTGGAACTATTGTGTTTGATGGTACTGGTCAAAATATTGGCAGTAGTAAATTTAACAATTTGATATTGACAGGAAGTGGCAATAAAACATTGAATGGAAATGTTACTTTAAATGCCGATTTTACTTTGAAAACAGGTACTGGAACATTTGTTACCAATACTTTCTTGCTAAGTTCTGCCACTGGTGCTAGTAATTTTAGCATGGAAGCTGGTACTAATATGAACATTTCAGGTGCAAACAATTGCCCTTCTAATTTCTCTACATACACTGTAGATCCTGTTAGTAATACAAATTACAATGCAGCTTTTGATCAAACAGTGGGGGGTATTACTTATGGTAATTTGAATTTGTCAAACATTACAACTAAAACCCTAGCGGGCGATATTGTGGTAGTAGGCAATCTAAATATTAATACCTCTACACTTGACGTGTCTGCTTCAAATTACACCATTACTGTATCTGGAAATTTTGATAACAATAGTACAGGTTCTTTTACAGCTCGCAATGGCACTGTAATCATGACTGGAGCTGCTAACAACGTTATATACTTGGGTGCTGGAGGTGGTGTGAAAGATTTTTATGATTTGGTAATTGATAAAACCAATGCCTCTACCAATACAGCGATTAATAGAAATCTAAATATATTAAATGACCTCACTGTACTTACAGGGGCATACAATACAAACGGCTTTACCACTACGGTAAGCAACAACATGATAGCAACTGCTGGAACATTTACAAATAACGGTGGTGGTGGTTACATTTTTAACAAACCGAGCGGTGCGGCGAATATTCAAACCAATGGTTCTACGCTTAGAAACCTTACCTTTAGTGGTGGTGCTACCTATACAACTTTAGATAACTTAACTATTAATGGAGCTTTTACCCAAACTGCTGGCACATTTAATGGCAATGGTAAAACAGTTTCCCTTGGTGATTTTTCTGATGTGGTGAGTATTGCAGGAACCTATATCGTGGGTACTGGCGGTAAATTGGTACTTGGGAATAATTGTTCTGTGACTGTCACTAGTACAGGTACAATAGAGATTGTAGGAACACCAGTAAGCATCGCTCAGGTTACTAGAAACCCCACCTTTGGCGGAACATACAATTTTACAGTAGATGGTATTATTAAAGCTCAATATTATCAATTTGAATACATGAGCAATTCTGGTATCCAAATTAATGCCTCTGCAACAATTGATGTAACCGACAATTTCAGCAACGGTACATTTACCAATGGACCTACAACTGGTACTATGTTTAGAATTGAAAATACACAAACACTGACCATAGATAATGTTTCATTCCCTATAAATCCTGGTGCAGGGGTAAATAACGTTACAAAAATAACTGCTACATCTGGCATAGTTACTTTTAACTTGGCCACAGGTGTCTTTGCTGGAGAAGGTTTTGAAAATGATGGATTTATTCCTAATCCTCCTGGCTTAATTCAATGGACAGGGCCTATAGTACTTACTTGGAACGGTTCAGTAAGTAGTGATTGGTTTACTGCGGCAAACTGGACAGCCAGCACTGGACCAAATATAGTACCCACTGGTGCAGAAGACGTAGTGATGACGAATTCTGGAAATCTTCCAGTACTTAATGCAGACGGCGCAAGAGCCAGAAAGCTTACTGTAAATGGGGTGTTTACACTTAACACACCCGCATCGCCATTGGCAGACCTTACAGTACTTGGCGATATGTACATTAACACTGGTACGTTAATATCTACAAGCGTAAATGATACTATTATTGTTGCTGGTAACTGGAATAAATTAGTTACAGGAACATTTAACCCCGGTTCAAGTACAGTAATTCTTAATTCTACTACTGGAACTAGAACAGTAAATAATGGTACTTCTACATTTAATAATTTAGTAATAGATGGGACTTCGTTATTTCAATTGGCAGCCTCTACGACAATCCTTGGCAATCTGTCTATTTTACAGGGAACTCTAGATGTTACCTCATCAGGCTTTAGCATGACAGTACGTGGCAATTGGCTTAACCAAGGTACATTTGTTTCAGGCAATGGCTTTGTGAATTTTAATTCGAATGCAGCAGGTACACGCACCATCAATAGTGGAGGTTCTGCATTTAATTCATTGTTCTTTTCTCCATCAGCAGCCACTACCTATCAATTAATAGGTAATAATGTTGCTACAAAATCTAATATTACGATAGGCACTCAGGCTACACTAGCACTAAATGGGCTGAGTTGCTTAGTTGGCGATAACGTAGGCTCTGACAATATTACTATAAATGGTACTGTCAATGTAAATGCTAATGCAAGTTTAAAAATGAGCAATAATGGCTCAGTAACTGTAAACTCAGGCGGTACTTTGACAGTAGTAGGTACCGATGCTATCAATGTCGCCTCCATGAGTAGGCAATCTGCGGGAAATTATTCTGTAATAGTGAACTCTGGTGGTAATATTCAGGCTCAGTATTATGTAATAGAATACTTAGGTGTTGGTGGTATGGTTATCAATTCTGGTGCTACCATTCATCCAATAAATAATTTTTCTAGAGGCACATTCTCCAACGGAGTCTTGGGCGGTACCTATTTAGATGTTAGAAATACATTTGCCGACTTTGTTATGGACAGCGTTATTTTCAATACAGGTGCTACTTTTAACTGTACCCGACTTTCTGGTGCTGGCGTCATCACCTTCCACGATGCTACAGGTGGTTTGGGAGGTTATTATTATGAGAAGGATGAAGAAAGCCCTGCTAACAGCCCTACTACAGGCTTAGTGCAATGGACTTATACATTCCCTATTACCACTTGGAGCGGTGCAGTAAGCAGCGATTGGAACAATGTAGGAAACTGGGATAACGGCGTACCAAGCAATAGCTTTAGTGCCATAGTGCCAGATGTAAGTGGTGGTTCAAATAGATACCCAGTGCTCACCAGTGGTGCCGATGGTTCGGCTAGAGATTTAACTGTTTTTAGTCCAGCTACTTTCACTCTTGGTTCGGCTAAAAATCTTACAGTACTTGGGGGTTTGATAGTAAACTCAGGAGCAGCATTTACTGTTAGTCCAGCCTCTGCTTCTACCATTACAGTAGGTGATCAGTGGACTACGAACGGTACATTTACCAATGGTGGAGCTTCAAGTGTTGTATTAAATGCCCCATTGGGTGTAAAATCAATTACTGCAGGTGCCAACTCATTTTATAACCTTACTATAGCAGCAGGTGCTACGGCAACGTTGCAAACCAATAGCAGTATCACAGTATTGAACAACATGAATATTACTAGCGGTGCGTTTAAAATTGCCAATTCCGCACATCTGGTGAAAGTAGCTGGTAACTGGACAAAATCGCCATCGGCTATATTTACTGCTACCTTAGGAACCGTTCAGTTAAATAAAACTTCTGGTGTACAAACAATATCAGGAACAGGCAATACTTTCTACGATCTAGATATCAGAGGCGGAAGTACACAAATTGTTAATCTAGCCAACGACATCAACATAGATAGAAAACTTTACATTGCATCTGGTTGCACTTTCTCGGCAGGCAGTAGCAATGTAAATATTAAGGGAGACTGGAATAATGCTGGAAAACAATTTGTGCCAGGTACAGGTACGGTTTCTTTTACAGGTTCTTCAAATCAAAGTATATCAAAATCTGGAGGCGAATTGTTTAATAATATTACCATCAATAGTACTTCTAGCGTAACGTGTGCTTCTGCAGTTACAGTAAATAAAGTAGTAACACTTACCTCTGGTACATTTGCCTCGGCTGGCAATCTTACTTTAAATTTAACCACTGGCGGTGCAATTGCCCCCACAGGTTCAGGGTCGTTGTCAGGTATAATGAAAACTGCTAGAACTTTTGTAGAGACGGTTGCGGGTTGGCACTACATAGGCACTCCGCTTCAAGGCACTACTTCTAATGATGTGCACACTGCCATTCCGCTTACCAACAACAATTGGTATTTCTACAAAGAACAAAAAGGCGGTATGTACATACAATTAGGCTGGACTAGAATACTGCCTCTAAGCAGTCTCGCCGCTGAAAGAGCCACGAATATGTCTGCTCAAAGAGCAGTGGGTGGCCCCACAAATATGGTAGGATATGGTTTGAAATTCCCAGTTGGTACCACTAATCTTACCCTTACAGGTACCTACAATCATGCGGTAACTTCTTATAGTTCTGGAGCTTTATCATATACTGCTTATGGCCAAACGTGGGGTGATGGATGGCAATTGCTTTCAAATCCTTATCCATCGCATATAGACTGGAATTTGGTAACTAAAACCAATATTGACCCTACTATTACTTATTACAATAGGGCATTAGGAACGAATGCTACCTATTTGAAAGGTACTTTCCCATTCCCAGATGTATCTTCTAACGGAGGTACACAATACATACCACCAATGCAGGCGTATTGGGTACAGACATTAACAGGCGGAGGGTCAGTTACAGTACCTAATTCTTCAAGAGTTGTAAATCCATTAGGTACACCACCTACTTTTTACCGCAATGGTGTTTCAAATACCAAAACGTTGAAATTAAGTGTTACCAATACCAAATGCAGTGATGAGGCAATTGTAAGATTTGGTAAAGGAGCTACAGAGAAATATGATGTAACCTACGATGCTTATAAATTTAGCAATGACAATGCTTGCCCTAATATTTATTTTGTAGTAGATACCGCTCAATTGGTGATTAATTCGCTGCCAGAAATTGTTGCAGACAAGGCAATTCCTATGAGTTTTGAGTCGGTGGTCGCAGGTGAAAACACCATTACCATTAAAGATTTAGACAATTTTGGCGACATGAAAGAAATCGTATTGCTAGACAAACAAACCAATCAGTCTCAAAACTTGTTGCAGAACGATACCTACAAGTTCACCGCCAGCAAAGGCGATGCTACCGACAGGTTTGTGTTGAACTTTGTACCAGCCGAAGAAGTGTTGGCACTGAACGATAGAGATGATTTGTCGAAATATGTAAACATCAATAGCTACCAAAACAAAGTGATTGTTGATTTCTCTAAACGCATAGGCGATAATGCCGACATTATCATTGCCAACACGCTAGGTCAAGAGGTTTACAACAGCGAGAACACCAATATTCGCTCTGGTAGAGTAGAGCTAAACGTAGGCAAAGTGCCATCGGCGGTATATGTGGTAAAAGTAGTAGTGAAAGGAAAATCGTATGCTAAAGAAGTATTGTTAAGCAAATAAACTTTACTTAAATATCAAGCCACTGTCTATAGGATAAAATCTAAAGGCAGTGGCTTTTTGATATTCGTTTTTTGGGTTCAGAAAGCAATAGAAAAATGGACAGGTGCTTTTCTCCGTAATTTCTTTTTACGGCAAATAGTGAAAGGGTATGATTTGGAGGAAATGGTATTAAAATTCAATATCGTATTCCATTCTTCGGGCGGTCTCTTTTGCTACTTCTGTACCAAATAATTTTTGGATAATGTGAAACGACATATTGATACCCGCCGAGATGCCTCCTGAAGTGATGATGTTGCCTTCATCTACAAACTTTTGCCCTGAAACTACATTTGCTTTTGGGTAATCTTTTGCTAATCTTTCTAAATCCATCCAATGCGTCGTGGCCGATTTACCATCTAACAATCCACATTCGGCCAATAGCAATGCTCCAGTACATACTGAGGCTAAAATTTTTACTTTGGTATGTTGGTGTTTTATCCATTCAATTACCTGCGGTTTTTTTATCTCCAATTCTTCTGCACCATACCCACCTGGAATAATGAGAATATCTAAATTTGGCAAACTTTCAAAAGTAGCCGATGGAAGTATTTTTAAACCATTCCTAGCCGTCACTATATTGCCAGTTTCCCCGATAGTAAGCACTTTGCATACAGCGACTCCATCTTTTCTAGCCAAGGAGAAAACTTCAAACGGCCCTGCAAAATCTAAGACCTCGACTTCATCAAAAATATAAATGCCGATGTTAATTGGGGGAATCTTCATCTAATGGTTTCTTAAGGTTATCAAAACTTAAATTCAATGATTTTTCTATCTCTTTTAGTTTCTTTATAACTTCTTTAGCAGAAATTTTAAATTCGTCTTTTGCAGTTTCCTCGTTATTTTTAATCCAATCTTTTACTCCATCAAGCAATTCTTTCTTTTTAAGTCTTTTTGTATTAGGGTCAGAGAGTTTCAAGATTGAATTTGCTTTCTCTTTGAATCGCTCTGGATAATATCTTTCAAAATCATGTTCTGAAAACTGTGAAAACTTATCTTTAGTCCAACCATGTTTTTCATAGGTAGTTTGAAGTTTTTCAATTATTTTTTGTTCTTCTTCCCCAGCGTCTATTATTACAAAAACTTTATTTTTATATACTGGTTCTAAATGCAAAAACACAAATAGTTTGTTAAAGTCTTCAAACTTTGGGATAATTTGAGATGTGCACGTTGCAGAAAAAGTTTTTAATTTATCCCTTAGTTTGGGAACATACCATTTAATAAACCAATCCCTTATTAAAACTTCTGCAGAGGATTCTTCTAAAAATAGCCAAGCAGACCATAGTGCAAAATCATGAAAATCGTAACCTAAATTCTCTAATACAGCTTTTCTATCCTCAAAATTATTATGTATCTCAGTTAAACTTGAAATAAACAAATTTGGTCTGTTTGGGTCACTCAGTTCTGATGTAACATTAAAAACTTTAGAATTATAACTACCTCCCAAGTATTTCATCACAATATTGGAATGTGTCGAAACAAAAAACTGGTTGGTTTCTGATTTTTCAATAATAAATTTTAGTAAAGATTTGAGGGCATTTGGGTGAATGTCATTTTCTGGTTCTTCAATTAAAAATATTTTGTTTTCAGTAACACATAAATCCGTAATTAGTCCAATAATATTTGTAACACCTTCCCCCATTGCTGTTAAGGGTATATGTTCTAGGTTATGAACAAAATAAACACCTTTTTTACCACCAGTACTTGCTAATGTAGATACTTCAAACCCCAATATATTTTTACAAGCATTTATATATTGTTCATTTGCTGGTTTATATTGAGGTGTAGTAATTCTATCTATTTTGGAATATAAATTTGTAAAATCTCCAGATACTGAATTGGTATTTTGTTCATTTATTGCATCGCTAAAATTTATTGTCTTTCTTTTAGATAAAAATGGATATATCAGATTCTGAGGTTCTACTTCACTATAAGGATTTACATTAAACATGTGATTTCCTTCACTATTGAGTATTAGTCGTTGCTGATTAGAAGGTTGAAATACTAAGGAAGTACCTTCAAGGAGTATGTGCCCTCCAGGATATTCACCTTTAAGATATAACTTTACTTCTCCAACAGACTCTGCAATAGTAATGTCATGTGATGTAAGTATATTTTGTCTTTGTAATGAAAATATAGAATTTATTATTGTCGATTTCCCTGAATTATTAGCACCAATAAAGACATTGATTTTATCGGAAACTTCAGTCTTATGTAATTTTTTAAATCCCCGTATGTTTGTTAATTCTATAGCTGTGATTTTCATTTTACCTTTAAGTCTAATACAACATTTTTATTAATTTCCCCTCTACCTCCTCCCTCTCATTTTATTTTCCTTTTTTTCAGGTATTGAAACAGGTGCTTTACTATCTTCAACTTTTCTTACAAATGTCAAATCTATGGTGCGGCGCTCAAGGTCGGTTTTAAGTATTTTTACAATAATCTTATCGCCTAGGGTGTAGATGCGTTTGTTTTTCTTGCCTACGATTCGGTAGTTTTCCAAATCTGCTTGGTAGTAATCATCATCTAGATCAGCTAGTCGCACCATGCCTTCGCACTTGGTTTCTACTATTTCTACAAAAAATCCATGCTCTATCACTCCAGAAATGATGCCTTCAAACTCGGTTCCGAAAGGCATCAATTTCATAAATTCTACCTGCTTGTATTTGATAGATGCCCGCTCTGCATCGGCAGCTAGCTTTTCCATTTCTGAAGAATGCTTGCACTTGTCTTCATAAAAAGTTTTGTTTTCTGATTCCCCACCACTCAAATAATGTTGTAACAAGCGGTGCGACATCATATCGGGGTAGCGGCGTATAGGCGAGGTAAAGTGGGTATAATGTTTGTAAGCTAGACCAAAATGTATTTCGGGTTCGGTACTGTAAATCGCCTTTGCCATGCAGCGAATGGCTAGGCTTTGCAACACATTCTGTTCCGGTTTTCCCTCTACATCTTCTATCAATTTATTCAATTCACCAGCAACTTTTTTCTCATCTTCAAGACGAATGTCGTGACCAAATTTTTTGGCAAATATGGACAGGGCACTCAACTTGTCCACGTTGGGGTGGTCGTGAATACGGAATACAAAAGTATTTTTTTCTTTTCCTTTTTTCATGAACTGTACATGCTCAGCCACCTTTCTGTTCGCCAGTAGCATGAAGTCTTCTATTAGTTTATGGGCATCTTTTCTAATCTTGGGTACTACGGCAAGTGGTTTGCCATTCTCATCGAGTTTAAAACGCACCTCTACCGTTTCAAAACCGATAGCTCCCATTTTAAATCGGGCTTTACGCATCAGGTGTGCCAAAGAATTCAGTGTTTCTATCTCCTCCAGATATTCTCCCTTTTTTTCTTCTATTATTTGCTGTACATCTTCATAGGCAAATCGCTTGTCGGAATGAATCACCGTGCGGCCATACCATTCGTTATGTATTTTTGCTTTATCGTCTATTTCAAAAACTGCCGAGAACGTAAGTCTATCTTCATTAGGTCTTAGCGAACATACATTGTTTGACAATTTTTCAGGCAACATAGGTACTACTCTATCTACCAAATAAACGGAAGTAGCCCGCTTGAACGCCTCTTTTTCTAGATTCGTTCCTGGTTTTACATAATGCGTAACGTCGGCTATGTGAACACCTATCTCCCAATTTCCATTTTTTAATTTTTGAATGGAAAGTGCATCATCAAAATCTTTGGCATCTACAGGGTCAATGGTAAATGTGGTTATATTTCTAAAATCTCTACGTTTCGCAATTTCCGATTCGGGAATGATGGTAGGTACCGCCTCTGCCTCGTCTAGCACCTCTTGTGGAAATTTCATTGGTAGGCCATACTCTGCCATAATCGAGTGCATCTCTACTTCATTTTCCCCTGCCATACCCAATACTTCCAGTATTTCGCCCACAGGATTTTTGTTGGTAGCATTTGGCCATTGGTTAATTTTCACTACAACCTTTTCTCCATCTTTTGCCCCGCCAAGAGCATTCATTGGAACAAATATATCGGTATGCATTTTTTTATGGTCAGCTATTACAAAAGCAAATCTTGCTGCAATTTCTACACGCCCTACATACTGGTCACGCTTACGCTCTAGCACCTGCACTACCTCACCTTCTGGCTTACCCGACTTTTCAAATTTACCATTACCCGAAGATTTGGTGTGTTCCAATACTTTTACAATATCGCCATCCATAGCACCATTGAGTTTACTGGCAGCAACCCATATATCATCGTCTCGCCCATCGCAAACTACAAAGGCAAACCGAGCATTAACATAATCCACACGACCTTGTAAAAATTCTGTGCTGCCGCTGTATTGGTAGCTGCCATCTTTTAGCACTGCAATTGAACCATCTTTTGAAAGTCGTTTCAATGCTGCCTCTAGCATCAGCCGCTGTTTGTCGCCATGTAAGCCTATTTTTTTTCCTATAATTTTTGCAGTATAGCTTTTAGCTGCATTGGCTTGAAAAAATGATTTTAATGCCTCTTCGCCCAAGCGGTCTTGTGGGTCTTTCTTCGCAGCATTGGAAGTAGTTTTTTTTGATGTAGATGCAGGTTTTGTTGGCTTTCCAGTCGTCGCCTTCGTTGACTTTGCCGGTTTTTCGCCTTTGCTATTATTGGATTTTATACCCATAAAAATTTGTATTAAAGAATGAGGTCTATTTTATAAGGAGGTAATGATTTTACCTTTTCGTTTCAACTGTGTTTTTCTAATGTCTTCTAGGTCGCCACGTGGTATGGCAGAAATCAATTTCTTAGTATATTCTGATTTTGGGTTATTGTAAATATCTTCTGAATAACCCATTTCCTCTATCACGCCTTTATTCATTACTATCATTCGGTCTGACATGAATTTGACTACCGACAAATCGTGTGAAATAAAGATACACGTAAAATTGAACTGTTCTTTCAATTTGTTAAGCAGGTTCAATACCTGTGCCTGCACCGACACATCTAGTGCCGAAACAGATTCATCGCAAATGATGAATTTGGGGTTCAGTGCCAATGCCCTTGCAATACATATCCGTTGGCGTTGACCGCCTGAGAACTCGTGAGGATAACGCTCAAAATGCTCGGCTTTTAAACTTACCGTTTCTAACAATTCTATTGCATGTTTCTTTCTAGAATAATCGCTGTGCAATATCTTATTTACACGCATAGGCTCTATGATTGCCTCGCCAATAGTCATACGTGGGTTGAGCGATGAATAGGGATCTTGAAATATAATCTGAATGTCTTTTCTCAGTTTGCGAAGGTCTTCTTTTTTCATGCGAACTATGTCCATTCCCTCCAGCAATATTTCCCCAGCAGTAGGCTCTATCAACCTCAATATAGTTCTTCCCAATGTAGTTTTACCACAACCCGATTCGCCCACCAAACCCACTGTTTCGCCAGGATAAATATTGAAACTCACGTCGTCAACAGCCTTTACGTATCCTTTTACTTTGCCAAATAACCCAGTGGAAATAGGAAAGTAAGTTTTCAAATTTTTGATTTCTAAATGCGGGGTTTGCTGCATTATTTTCGCTCGCTTTTCTTCTATTTCATCGTCGCCTTCAAAGTTGAAAAGTAGTGCCTCGCCTATAGAAGAAAAGTGTTGGGTTTCTTTTTCGGTAATTTTGCCTAGTGCATCCACATCCATAAAATCGGAAACAATGGGCAATACTTTAAGTTTAATATCTAATCGTGGCCTACAAGCGAGTAGCCCTTTGGTATAGGGGTGTTTGGGGTTGCTAAATATATCCCATACAGTTCCTTGCTCCACTATTTTACCATGATACATCACCAACACTCTGTCCGCAATTTCAGCTATTACCCCTAAATCGTGGGTGATAAAGATGATGGACATATTTTTTTCATCTCGCAATTGCCGCATCAATTCCAGTATTTTTGCCTGAACGGTAACATCTAATGCAGTTGTAGGTTCGTCGGCAATTAGTAGCGATGGTTCGCAGCTCATGGCCATCGCAATCATCACTCGTTGTTTTTGCCCTCCAGAAATTTGATGAGGATAGCTGTCAAATATGGCTTCAGGCCTAGGCAATTCTACTTTTTTAAATAATTCTATAGTAAGTACCTTGGCTTCTTTTTTACTCATTTTTTGATGTAGCATAATGGCTTCCATCACTTGATTTCCACACGTATATACAGGGTTTAGCGAGGTCATAGGCTCCTGAAAAATCATGGCTATTTCATTGCCTCGCTCGTGTTGCATTTCCTTTTCAGAAAGCCCTACTAAATCTATTTGACCTCTTGTAGGCGAGTTAAAAATAATTTCACCACCCACAATTTCACCAATAGGCCGAGGGAGCAATTTCATAATGGAAAGTGAAGTGACTGACTTGCCAGAACCCGATTCGCCAACAATACCAATGGTTTCACCCTTGCGAATGTAAAAACTGACATCGTCAACAGCCTTTACCAAACCATTGTCGGTATTGAAATATGTTTGCAGATTTTTTACTTCTAGCAAATAATCTTCTGGTTTGCTTTCGTCTATCATAAAGTAAATGCTAGAAAAAGAATTTGATTGTAGAGCCTAGTACGAGATAAGAGGTTTTTTTGATATTAAAAAATATTCTACATTTTATTTGGGTCGAGATGTGTGTACGGTTTTGTATGCATTAACTATATCATTGAGCGGTAGGCTAAATCATCCGTCATGGTCAGTTGCCATCAACTATTGTAAGCCAATTAGACTACAAATTTTCATCATATTTTCATAAAGGGATTGATGGAAATATAGAACCTAGGTTAGGAGAGCAATGAAACTTCACTGGCGATTGTAAAGTTCAATTTTAGAATCTCAATAGAAGATGATTGTAGTATTAAATTATATAAATTCATTGGTCTGTTTTTATTCAAAAAAGTAATAGCTCTGTTAAATGTCAGCAATTATCAATGGTTTTAAATTTAATTGCCCTGATGTAAATCAAGAGCACAATGTAGGTTTGTTGTGTATCAAAAAAACGATATATTTGTTGCTTGTAATTTTTATTATTTGAATTTATTTAAAAACGTTTTCTGATGTCGTACAACAAAATTGTTTCCCTTTTAGGCAGTGATGCCGATAGTCTATTAAACCACACTTGTAATACTTTTTCAAAAGAATCCATTAGAAATCCACACGGAAACTATGTTGATGATTCTTTTGTAAATTCCAATAGAACTCCTCAGGTTTTGAATAGCCTTTCTCGCATGTTTAACCACGGTCGCCTTGCAGGTACGGGTTACATTGGTATCCTTCCAGTAGATCAAGGCATAGAGCATACGGCAGGTGCATCTTTTTCACCAAACCCTATGTATTTCAATCCAGAAAACATCATCAAATTGGCGATGGAAAGTGGTTGCAATGCAGTAGCCAGTACTTTTGGTACATTAGCACTTAATTCTAGAAAATACGCTCACAAAATTCCATTTATGGTAAAAATCAATCACAATGAATTGATGACTTACCCCAATAAAACCAACCAAATCATGTACGGTACGGTGCGTGAAGCATGGAACCTAGGTGCTTGTTCAGTTGGTGCAACCATTTATTTTGGTGCAGAAGAGTCAAACAGACAATTGCAAGAAGTTTCTGAAGCTTTCGAATTGGCACATCAATTAGGTATGGCTACTGTATTGTGGTGCTATACTAGAAACAATGGGTTTAAAAAAGACGGCGTAGATTATCATAATTCTACTGACATGAGTAGTCAAGCAACACATTTGGGTGTAACTATTCAGGCCGATTTGATCAAGCAAAAATTACCAGAAAACAATGGGGGTTTCAAAGCCATCGGTTTTGGTAAGTTTGATGAGAAAATGTACACACAGTTAAGTACAAATCATCCAATAGACCTGACCCGCTACATGGTAGCCAATTGCTACATGGGCAAAATTGGTTTGATTAACTCAGGTGGTGAATCGAAAGGAGCATCAGATTTGGCAGAATCTGTAAAAACTGCGGTGATCAATAAAAGAGCAGGTGGTGTAGGTCTTATTTTAGGCCGTAAAGCATTCCAACGCCCATTCAACGAAGGTGTAGAATTGCTTCAAGCTATTCAAGATGTATATTTGGCCAAAGAAATTGATTTGGCTTAATTAATATTAAAAATTTTGGGCAAAAAGTGGTTATTATCAATCATTTTTTGCCCTTATTTATTTCATATATATTTTTTTGTGTCAGCAATATTTGTGAAATTCTCGAATCCATAAAATAGATACTATGTCTTGGTTTAAAAGAACTGCAAAAGGAATACATACTCCCACAGAACAAAAGATGGAAGTGCCCGACGGGCTGTGGTACCAATGCCCAGAGTGTAAAAAAGTAATGCAGACCTCAGAGCATACCGCTCACGCCTTTACCTGCTCGGCTTGCAACTATCATGCACGTATAGGTTCGGCCGAATATTTTGAACTACTTTTTGACGACAATACTTTTACAGAGCTAGATGAAAACATCACCTCGGGCAACCCACTAGATTTTGTAGATAGCCAACCATATTCCGATAGAATAAAAGCCTCGCAAAAAAAATCGGGATTGAAAGATGCCGTGCGTTCGGGCTATGGCAATATGAACGAAGCACTGGTCGTGATTGCTTGCATGGATTTTAAGTTTATTGGCGGCTCTATGGGTTCGGTGGTAGGAGAGAAAATCGCCAGAGCCATAGACAAAGCCAGAGAATTGCAATGCCCCTTCATCATGATTTCAAAATCTGGAGGAGCCAGAATGATGGAAGCAGGATTTTCCTTGATGCAAATGGCCAAGACCTCTGCACGTTTAGCATTGCTAGATCAAGCCAAATTACCATACCTTTCCATTCTTACCGACCCTACTACAGGCGGCGTTACGGCATCGTATGCCATGCTGGGCGATTTTAATATTTCTGAACCAGGTGCATTGATAGGTTTTGCTGGCCCTAGAGTAATTCGTGAAACGATAGGCAAAGACTTGCCGAAAGATTTTCAAAGTGCAGAATTTTTACTCGAGCATGGTTTTATAGATTTTATAGTAGATAGAAAAGAGATGAAAAATACCCTTTCAGACTTGCTATGTATGCTCGCCACCAAAGAAAAATGTGCTGAAGTAAAAGCCCGCAAAGCCGAACCCAAAGTGGCGAAAGTGAAGGAGTAAGTTTTAAAAAAGGTTATACGTTTTACGTTGTAAAGTTATACGTATAGAAAAAACTTACCAACTAATACCTTTGTCCTTTCGAATTTTTTTGTCATTTCGAACGAAGGCATCTGATATTGATGTGGTGTAGTAATTATATATCGAAAAAGCTAGACGAAGCTCCACAATATTCAGACCCATCGCTTCGCTCTGGGTGACAAAAACAATTTTGTTATGGCCTTTCATTTTCATAACTTTAGCAAAAATTAAACAATTATTTTATGAATATCTTTACCAGCCTACGCCTTAGTGCTATTGTACTACTCAGCTTTTTATTCACCACCAGCTACGCTCAAAAGGAAGAAGACTATTTTATTACAGTTTGGGATTTGTCGTTGGATAAAAATAGTAATACTAGTATAGAATTTTCAACTTTAACCACTGGAGACGTTATTTATACTTGGGAAACTATTCCTGCAGGGCAATCGGGTAGAGGGGAAATTATTGTTAGTGGAATTCAAGTCTCGATTTCTAATTTGCCAATAGGTAAAACCATTAAATTAAAATTAGCTCCGCAAAATTTAAAGGGTTTTTATTCTAATTATCGAGATAATTTTAAATTAATTGATGTTAAACAATGGGGTAAAGCAGTGTGGAGTAGCCTAGAAGGAGCATTTGTCAAAAGTAGAAATTTAAATATTTCGGCAACGGATTTGCCAAATTTAACTTTGGTAAAATCCCTCAACCGTATGTTTTATCAGTGTTTTAAATTAAATGGCCCTTCAAACATTAACCAATGGAATACCCAAAATATACTTGATATGGCATATATGTTCGCATATACTGAATCCTTTAATCAACCTATTGGAGACTGGAATACTCAGAATGTAATAAATATGGAGGGCATGTTTAGAGAAGCTAAATCTTTTAATCAACCTATTGGAAACTGGAATACTCAGAGTGCAATAAATATGGAGAATATGTTCGAAAATGGTAAATTATTTAATCAACCTATTGGAAACTGGAATACTCAGAATGTAATAAATACGACGGGTATGTTTGCATTAGCTAAATCTTTTAATCAACCTATTGGAAATTGGAATACTGAAAATGTGCTGAATATGAACGGTATGTTCATGTATGCTGAATCTTTTAATCAACCTATTGGAAACTGGAATACTCAAAATGTAATAGATATGAATGGTATGTTCTATAATGCTAGTTCTTTTAATCAACCAATAGGAAATTGGAATACAAGCAAAGTAACTCAAATGAACGGCATGTTTAGAGAAGCTAAATCTTTTAATCAACCTATTGGAAACTGGAATACTCAAAATGTAACAAATATGGAGGGTATGTTCTATAATGCTAAATCATTTAATCAACCCATTGGCAATTGGGATACCCAAAATGTAACCAGTATGAGTGAAATGTTCCGTAATGCACTAACCTTTAACCAACCAATTGGTAAATGGAATACCAAAAATGTTGCTTTTATGGATGGTATGTTTTACGGAGTAAAGTCCTTCAACCAGCGATTAGATTCTCTGACATTAAATCAAGCAGTTCATTTTGGTGGATTTTTAGCAACGATTGATTTTACTACATCAATTTACCTGCTATTTATGCTTGACTCATGCGGCATGGATTGTGAAAACTATTCTAACACCCTCATAGGATGGGCAAATAACCCAAATACACCAACAAACAAAGAATTTGGTGCAGCAGGTCTAAAATACACCTGTCTCGCCCAAGCAGCCAGAGATATCCTCACCAAACCTGTAGCCCAAGGTGGAAAAGGCTGGACAATATATGGCGACGCACTTTCCACAGAAGATTGTGGTCTTATCACTGCCGAGGAAGAAGGAGTAGACAAACCAGTACTTTCTATCTACCCCAACCCAGCGCAAGACAAATTATTCTTAAAAAATGCTATTACAAATACAGCTTACAAAATCATTGATGGCTTGGGCAGAGAAGTAAATGCGGGCACTTGTGAAAATGAGGAAATTTCAATTGCTACTTTACCTTCTGGTTTGTACACTTTGCGGTGTGGTAATAGGTACTTTACTTTTGTGAAAGAGTAGGGATTTTAAGTACAATGCAATTTTTGTCATTTTGAATGAAGTGAAAAATAATTAATCTTTGTCATGTCGAGTGGAACGAGACATCTGTTATAGGTATGGTAAGCAATCATGTTCAGACAGAAACTAAGTAGTAGAATCTAAAGCTTAATAAAAAAAGCACTTCATAGCTTCTACCAGACCCATCGCTTCGCTCTGGGTGACAAAATTATGCTCTCTACTCAAAGCGACAAAAAACGTAAAACTTAATAACGTATAACGTTCAACTTACCTAAGCCTGCAAAATTATTTACCCCCCAATGCTATTTTTTTCTCTACCAAATATTTACTTTTGAGGAAATTCTAAATTATAATACCCATGTCAATGGACAAAAACCATCAAGAAATTCTAGACAGTGCTGAGTTTAAAAAATTGATTAGCACACGATGGGCAGTTTCTCTAGCCCTTGCTACTGTAATGTTGAGCATCTATTTTGGCTATCTTTTATTGATTGCTTTCAACAAACCTGTTTTGGCCAGTATGATTGGCCATAACCTTACCTTGGCTATTCCTGTTGGCTTAGGAATCATCATCTCTGCTTGGCTGCTTACTGGCGTGTATGTGCTATGGGCAAACGACAAGTACGACGGGGCGGTGAACGAAATCAAAGCCAAAATTCGCAAAAATTAATTTATCCCTATATTCCATTTTATGATTCTATTAGACGCTTCTACCTCTTCTATAGGGCAGACAAGTTTTATTTCCATTGGTATGTTTTTACTTTTTGTTGGCATCACCATGATGATTACTTATTGGGCAGCCAAGAAAACCAAAACTACATCTGAGTTTTATGCTGCAGGCCGTAGCATTACTGGTTTTCAAAATGGTTTGGCATTGGCTGGCGATTATATGAGTGCCGCATCTTTTCTAGGCATCGCAGGAATGGTGGCACTAAGGGGGTACGATGGCTTGATATATTCCATTGGCTTTTTGGTAGGCTGGCCCATCATTATGTTTTTGATTGCAGAGCCTTTGAGAAATTTGGGCAAATACACTTTTGCCGATGTGGTAGCATTTCGCTTGAAACAAAGACCTGTGCGAATAGCAGCGTCTATAGGTTCACTTTCTACCATATCTTTTTACCTCATTGCACAGATGGTGGGAGCGGGTGGACTTATCAGTAAAATATTTGCCCTAGATTACAGCATAGCAGTGGTTATAGTAGGTATTGTGATGTCGGCGTATGTGCTGTTCGGTGGTATGTTGGCAACTACTTGGGTACAAATTATTAAGGCAATATTATTGTTGAGCGGTGCGAGTATTATCGTGTTGCTTACGCTTTCTCATTTTCATTTCAATCCATTAGAATTGTTCTCTGCCGCCGCCGATCAGTATGGTAGCGAAGTGCTTTCGCCAGGGAGTTATATTTCTAATCCTTGGGATGCACTATCACTGGGAATGGCGTTGATGTTGGGCACCGCAGGTTTACCACATATCTTGATGCGGTTTTACACCGTACCCGATGCTAAAGCTGCACGTAAATCAGTGTTCGTAGCTACCGGCTTTATTGGTTATTTCTACATTCTTACTTTTATCATTGGTTTTGGTGCCATGGTGTTGGTGGGCAAAGAGGTGATAAGTGCTGGCGGTACAGACACCAGTGGCAACATGGCAGCATTGATGCTTGCTGAGGCTACAGGCGGAAGTGCCTTTCTTGGTTTTATCGCTGCGGTTGCTTTCGCTACTATATTGGCCGTGGTTGCTGGGCTTACCTTATCTGGGGCTTCTACTATTTCTCACGATTTGTATGTAAATGTGGTAAAGAAAGGAATTGCTAATGAAGCGGGCGAGGTAAAAGTGGCGAAGACTGCAACCATTGGTCTCGGGATACTTTCCATTATTTTAGGGTTGTTGTTCAAAGGGCAAAACGTAGCATTCATGGTAGGTTTGGCGTTTGCTATTGCAGCCAGTGCCAATTTTCCTGCATTGATTTTATCTATTCTTTGGAAAAAATTTACGACCAGAGGAGCTCAAATAAGTATTCTCACAGGTACTATTACATCTATTTTGCTCATTATTCTCAGCCCTACCGTATGGAAAGATTTGTTGGGAAATGAAGCGGCAATATTTCCTTTGAAGAACCCTGCATTAATATCTTTGCCATTGTCTTTCTTAGCTGGTATTGTTACCTCGTTAATGTATCCCGAATTAGAAGCCCAAGAGAAATTTGAAAAGGAAAAATTACGAACTTATCTAGGAGTAGGGGCAGAGTAAATTTTTAACAAGGTATATTAATGTTATTGCTCAAGCATTTGCTTAAAAAGTTGATTAAACTTTTGACCTATGCTTTTCCAAGTGTATTTCGAGATTACAAATTCTTTGGAAAGTTGCCCTAAGAGTGCCAAATCTTTGTCAAGCATTTCGGTTAGTCCCTTGGCAGTTTCTGCGGGAGTATTGGCTACCCATTTGCCTATGCCTAAATCTGCAACTTCTTTCCATGGCGTATTGTTACTGGCTAGTATGGGTGTGCCCGCAGCCATAGCCTCGGCATACACCAAGCCAAAATTTTCATTGTGCGATGATAAGGCAAATAAATCGGCATTGGCAAAAAAATCTATCCTTTCTTGACCTTCAATTTGCCCCACCAAAAATACTTTATTCTGAAGTTGTAACGATACAATTTGCTCTCTCAGTGCATTGGCCTCGCCAAAATCTTCGCCAGCGATGAGCAATAAAGTATTGGGCTGGGTTTGTAAAGCAATAGCAAAAGCATCTATCAATATATCGAGCCCTTTTTTCTTGTGCAACCTCGCCATGCTGATAATTACCTTGTCGTTGCATCCGTCTATGCCTGTATATTGTTTGATAAAATGGCTACGCTCTAATAGCTGAGGCTGTGCAAACTCCTCGGCATAGATGCCATTGGGTATAATAGTTACTTGGGCTTTGGGGTATAATGCCAGTACTTCATTCTGCTCTTGCTCGGATGTAACATGCCATACTATTTTGTGGGCATAAGGTTGAATGAAGAAAAACAGATATGGCTTTTTCATCAAGCTATTGCCATCTGAAAGACACCACTCGCCGAGGCAACCATGTGGCGAGAGGATGGTTTTCTTGCCCAATAGATTGGCAAAAAACAGTCCCAATGGGGTGGATGCGGAAAATATGCCTTGTACATGCACCATGTCGCAACTCTTGATGTCGCTGTAAAGCCCAAACAACATGTTGATAGAGAAACGCTCCTTCACATTTTGTTTGTAATATTTTACAAAAATGTTGTTAAATATTTTTTTGAATAATTTCTCTTCAGGTGCTATCGTGTGCTTGCCATTGTCGTTGGTAGTAGATACGTAGCACGCTGTGCCTAATAGTGCAAGCTCTTTGCAGGTATTTAGCGATGAAAACACCCACCCACCGTACACCACTGCCGGGTAAAAAGAAGGTATAACTACTGAAAGCTTGATGTTTGTTTTCATTATTGGTTGTATTTGTAAAGCTAGTACATTACGCTTAATAGCACAAAAAAATATTATAGTGCAAATAAGATTACGGTTAATTTCTGAAGTAATTTTGAAGAGAATTAATTCTGGCTACGCAATGCAGTTTAAAAATCTTTTTTTGAAATCAGCATTGGTAAATTTTTCATTGTAAATGATTTTACCTCTTTTTCCCATTTCCTCATATTTTGCTGGGTTTGCATCCATATCTAGCAATATCTCGCAGATAGTTTCAGGGCTGTTGTCTTTCATTAAAATACCAGAGCTATTTTGTGCAATTATTTCTGCTGCTGGCTGGTCTATTACGGCTATACAACATTTACCATAGTACATGGCTTCGAGAAATACAAATCCAAAACCTTCTCTGATGCTTGGAAATATTAGCCCTTTGCTTTTGCTATAAAAAATGCTCAAATCAATATCAGAGATTTCGGTAAATAAGCTAATGCAATTGTTCAGCCCAGTATTTTGAATCTTATCTGTCACATTTTTTGCATCATCGCCATTGCCTACTATGGCTAGGCGAAGGGCAAATGCAGGATTTTTTTCTTTTGCCAATTTCCAACCATCAATCAGTTCCATGTATCCTTTGTAGCGATGCTCCTGCCACAGTCTAGATACAAAAATAAGGAAAGGCGTACCTTCTAGCCAACTAGAATAAGCATTGTTAGAGATTTGGATAATTGTATTCTCAAAACTTTTAGGCACACCTGCAAGTAAGCATACTTGGGTCTTTGATGCAAAAATAGGATTATGGGCAATGAACTTTTGGTAAGTATAATCAGAATTGCAAAGAATATGTGTGGCCTTATTTAATCCTAGCTTGTGTCTTGCACTTACTGGCTTCCAAGCTTCTTCATCGTGTAGAAATACTACTACTTTTTTCAATAAAAAAACTGGAATCATTGCCAGCAACGAAGCGGGACCTATATGGTCGCAGATTATTAATTTGGGTCTATGAAATAAGATATACGCTACGAATGCCCACAAAAAAGGCAACTTTTTTTTGGCAAAATATCGGATGTTTTTCGAACTTAAATTTTCATTTCCATACAATGAAAAAACCCTATTGGGAATTACAGCCTCGCCCATAAGGTGAGCCACACGAGACACTCCACCTTTGGACGTTTCATAATTCATAGACACCAGCAAAGTATTTTCTAGCGGCATGCTTTGACCTACCTTATTTATTGCCAAAAACTTTTTTCAACAAATCTGTGACTTGGGCTGCTGGGTCTTTACGTATTTTTTGCTCTTGCTCGCCTACCACAACGAACAATCCTTGCAAGGCCCTGTTGGTGGTAAAGCGAGGCAAATCGGTATCTACTTTTGTCACAAATGGAATGCGGTTGTACAAGGTGGTTATTTCGGCCCACTTGCTGGTCGCAAAAGTACTGTTCAGGGCATTGGTCACGGTAGGGTTAAATGCTGAATATAGTGATGACATGGTATTGTTTCTAAGGTATCCAGTCGCTGCGGTATCGCTGCCCGTAAGAATGTTTTTGGCATCGGTAATGGTCATGTTTTGTATAGCAGATACAAATATAGGTGCGGCATCTTTGGCAGCCTGTTCTGCCGCTCGATTTAGGGTAGTTTCAAACTCATCCACTTTGCTACCCATGCCCATATCTCTAAGCTTTGAGGCCACTATTTGACACTGTGGAGGAAAAGGAATTCTTATCTTCATATTTTTGTTAAAACCGTCCAATTGATTCAACATCGAAGAAGAATTTTGAGAAGCCGTAACCAATGCTTCTTTCAATCCATTGACAATATCAGTTTCTGACAATGAAGATACGCCCCCACCACTAAGCACGCTGGTAGCACTACTGATGCTGGTAGGTAGGCTTATTTTTGGTTTGGTAGTAGTTTTTTTTGTGGTGGTCGTTTTCTTGGTCGTTTTAGTTTGTGCTGTAGCCGTTGCTAATACTATAAAACTACAAGTAATGAAGAGAATTACTTTTTTCATTTTTTCTAAATATTTATTTTTTTAATTAAATTATACAATGCGTTGAGGTTCGGCATTTCTAAGTATTGCCGCAAATATAAGTGAAAATAACAATCCCAATATAGCGGTTACTAGCAATGCTCCTTTGGCTTTGTTGGCTGGTGTTTCTGCGGCTCTAGTCATGGCAACCATTTCCTCTATTTGTTTCATGTCTTTGGCTGAGGCATTTTTTTCTTTGGCTACACGAATGGTTTCTCTTATCGAATATTCATCAAATCTGTAACTGGCTTTTTGGTAATAGACAAATGAGCTAATGCTGAACACTAGTGCAGCTACTACAGCTATTTGAATGCCTGAAACACTTGCTGCCCCAAAGGTAATTTTATTGCCATATTTCACTTTTTTAAATTCCCATATTCCTAAAAATAAACCCAACAGCAAAAGCCCTAGTTGAAATATAAAAGGTGCACGCCCCACTAAAGTATTGTACAAATATTCATTAGTCCAAATGTCCCATCCCGCCAATGCCAGCCCTATCACTGCACCGTATTTAAAAGCAATTTTCATTTTTTGTTGTTCCTATTTTTAATGCTACAATTGTTAAATTTAACCAAATATTATGAACATGAACAAAAAGGTATCATTACCTCAACTTAAAAGTCGATTTATTGCCCTAATTTTTTTAATCTTTCTTTTAAGCCTTAATACCGCTTGGTCGCAGATATTACAAGGTAGAATAATCGCCGTAAAAGATGGCGACACCATAGAATTATTGGTGGGGGAAGCAAAGATTAAAATTAGACTTTACGGAATAGATTGCCCCGAGAAAGCCCAAGATTTTGGCCTGCAAGCCACCGAATTTACCACCAAATATTGTTTGCAAAAAATAGTGACGGTGCAGCAACATGGGAAAGACAAGTATCGTCGAGTACTTGGCGTTGTAATGCTTCAAGGGAAAGTCAATTTCAATAAATTACTGGTAGAAAAAGGATACGCTTGGCGTTACAAATATTCTAAAGATACCGAACTGCTAAGGCTTCAAGAGAAAGCAATGAAACAAAAAGTTGGTCTGTGGGCAGCTACAAAACCTATTGCTCCGTGGCAGTTTAGGAAGGATAAAAAGGTGGTTTATTAAAAGTACAATAACTTCTACCTACCGTACCGTTTTTCTTCTGTTTTTGATATAATCTTCAAAAATATATTCTCCTAAACCATTCAATGAACTGTAGAATGCTCTACCATTATTGGTTTTGGTAAATTCCTTTACAAATTCTTGCAGGTAGGGGTCTTTGGCAATCATAAATGTGGTAATTGGAATTTTCAAACGGCGGCATTGGGCTGCCATATTCAGGGTTTTATTGATTACTTTTCTATCCAAGCCAAAGCTATTTTTATAATATTTGGTACCCTCTTTTAGACATGTGGGCTTACCATCGGTAATCATGAAAATTTGTTTGTTTTGCATCTTGCGGCGGCGAAGTATATCCATTGCCAGCTCAAGCCCTGCACAGGTATTGGTATGGTAAGGGCCTACTTGCAAGTAGGGTAAATCTTTGATGGCAATAGGCCATGCATCGTTGCCAAATACAATAATATCGAGCGTATCTTTGGGGTAGCGGGTTTTGATCAATTCGGCCAAGGCCATAGCCACTTTCTTTGCAGGGGTGATGCGGTCTTCGCCATACAGAATCATGGAATGAGATATATCAATCATCAGCACAGTAGCATTGGCACTGGTATGCTCTCGCTCTTGCACCTCTAGGTCGGCAGTAGTAAGCTTAAAGTCGTCTATGCCATGATTTACTTGTGCATTGTGCAGTGAGTCGGTATAGTTTATGGCATCGAGCGTGTCACCAAATTCAAATGGTCGAGTATCGGAGCTCATTTCGTCACCAGAGCCAACAATGGGGGTTTTGTGCCCACCTTTATCAGCCTTTTTTAGTTTGCCAAATATTTCTTCAAGGGCATTTTTCCTAATGGTTTGCTCTGATTTGCCAGTAAGGTCAAAGCTGCCCGGTTCATTGCTATCGGTCAAGTAACCTTTGGCTTTGAGGTCTTCAATAAAATCGCCTATGCCGTATGCATTGTCGGCAAAGCCATGTTCATTGTTCAACTGGTTCAGCCAGTCGAGTGCCTCATTGGCATCGCCCGCAGTGTAGTTGAGCAATTGAAAAAAGATTTTTGAAATTTTATCAAAAGAACTTTTTTCATCATCTTGGGGAATGTATTTGGAAAATCTAGTGCCTATCATGTATTGCAATTGCTAGTGTTCTCTATGGCAAGAACAGCTATTAAAGATAGAACATAAAAGGCAAAAAGATGTTTTTTGAAAGAGATTAATCAAGCAGACAAAGTTGCATTTGCCGATTGAATTCGCCAACTTAATTATTAATAAAAATCCCAAAATATCAAAAAGTACTACAATCTATATTATGAGCACTATTCTTATTAAATCGAACAAAGAGAATAATAAAATCCTTGCTAGTCTTGCTAAAAAATTAGGTGGCAATGTGATAAATGTAAATGATAGCCAGTTTGAAGATTTAATGTTAGGCAAATTTATGGACTCAGTAAAAACAGGCGAAACCGTGTCTAAGAATATTATTATGAATAAACTAAAAGTAAAATGATTGTTGAATTTGACAAGTCATTTGAAAAATCTTTAGATGAAATAAAAGACAAATCAATATATCCCAAGATTGCAAAAATTATAGAACTTGTGGAATCGTCTAATGCTCTTGTAGATATTCCCAATGTAAAAAAGCTGTCTGGGTATAAAGCGTATTACCGATTTAGGCTAGGCGATTATAGATTGGGTTTTCAAAAAATCAGCGAAAATAGTATAAGATTTATTGTCATTGCACATAGAAAAAACATTTATAAAAAATTCCCATAAAAACTTTTCGAACAAACAATTATCACAAAATTTTTAAATTTTTTTTAACAAGTTGCTAATTTTTCCGAAAAGCAGTAATTAGTTTCATTGTTTTTTGTCTATTTGATTCATACGCTATCATTGCTACGCTACTCAGTTTATTCATTGTTTTTTGTATCTTTAATTGAAAGTATAGGAATATATAATTTGATGCCTATTTTTAATTTATGCAAAAGCTTAGTTTAAATCAATCGCTAGGGCAACGCCTTTCGCCACAGCAAATTCAGTTTATAAAACTGCTGCAAATACCTACTACAGAACTAGAATCGAGAATAGAAGAAGAGCTAGAAATAAACCCTGCACTAGAAGAAGGTACGGAAGAACCAGCAGAAGAATTTGAAAATGAAAAACAAGAAGAAGCTGAAGAAACCGACACCACCGACGACGATATCAATGTGGATGATTACCTACGTGACGATGATGGAGGTGGCTATAAAATGCAAGGCGATGGCCCAAACCCTGATGAAGAAGAGCGTGAAAGCCCCTATGCCAGCCGTGTATCTATTGTAGATGCATTGCTTACACAATTGGGAATGCTGAAACTTGACGACAAGCAAACCCTCATTGGCAAATATTTAATAGGAAGCATAGATTCTGATGGGTATATAAGACGTGAACTAGGTTTGATATGCAACGATTTGGCCTTTTCACAAAATATAGAAACTTCGGAAGAAGAATTGGAAGAGATTTTATTCAAAATTCAAACCTTTGACCCTGCAGGTATAGGTGCTAGAGATTTGAAAGAATGCTTGCTGCTGCAACTAGAGCGAAAAGCTGAGGAAGAGCACCACCACGTAGCCATAGCCATTAAAATAATTGAGCATCAGTTTGATGAATTTACCAGAAAACATTATGATAAAATTCAAAAAAAACTAGAGGTAAGTGACGAAGATTTGAAAGAAGCAGTGCAAATGATTACTCGCCTAAACCCCAAGCCAGGCGAGTCGGGCGGCGAAGATGCAAGTAGCCATTACATCATTCCCGATTTTATGCTTTACAATAACGATGGTAAACTAGAAATAACCCTCAATAGCCGCAATGCACCAGCCTTGAAGGTAAGCCGCTCTTATATGGAAATGTTTGACACCTACGACAAGAGCAGCAAAAAAGACAAAAAATTAAAAGAGGCGGTTACTTTTGTAAAGCAAAAACTAGATGGAGCAAAATGGTTTATAGATGCTATAAAGCAACGGCAAAATACCCTATTGCGTACCATGAACTGCATTGCCAAATATCAGTACGAGTATTTTTTGGAGGGAGATGAAAGTAAGCTAAAGCCGATGATATTGAAAGATATTGCACAAGAAATACAAATGGATATTTCTACTGTTTCTAGGGTTGCGAACAGTAAATTTGTACAAACAGAATTTGGCACTATTCCCCTAAAATATTTTTTCTCTGAAGGCATAGCGACCGATTCGGGAGAGGATGCTAGTAGTAGAGAGGTGAAATTTATATTGAAAGAAATGATAGAAGCCGAAGAAAAAAAACGACCGCTATCGGACGATAAACTAGAAAAAATGCTGAACGACAAAGGCTACAACATAGCCCGCCGTACCGTAGCCAAATACCGTGAGCAGCTAAATATACCCGTAGCAAGGCTACGCAAAGAATTGTAAAATATATGAGTAAATCATTTTTGCATCGTGTTTGTAGCTTGCTAGCAATATGCTTTCATCCATTGTTGATGCCGACCTTTATCTATGCCGTGATGGTGTATTTTACTACAGGCATTATTGGCAATTTGAGCGATGCACAAAAACTCACTTTTATGATGCTCATATTTGTATCCACCTTTATCATGCCTATGATGGTGGTGATATTACTGCTACTGTTCGACGAGAAAGAGTTTTCATGGAAATCGCTTTTCATAGAAAATGCATCTGATAGGGTAAGGCCGTTCTTGCTAGTCGCCATTATTTATGGTTTTCTTAGCTATTATATGCTACAAACATGGAGTAATAATATGGCTATAGCCGCCATGCTTGCTGCCATAGCAGTTGCGATTTTTCTTACCGCAATCATTAGTAGATATTGGAAAATAAGTGCCCATGCTGTAGGTATTGGTGGCCTGTGTGGTAGCTGTGCCATGCTAAACCTTTACTATTTGCAACCCCAGCTTTTCATGGTATTGATTGTGGTTATTTTGCTAGCTGGTATTGTGCTTAGCAGTCGTGTGTATTTGCAGGCACACACCCTTGCACAAGTATATGCAGGCTGGATATTGGGTGCAGGTGTGTGCGTATCGTCTATTATGTTATTATAAAATCTCTATGTTTCAAACCATCAAATTAGATATATCGCCTAGTGGCATTGCTACCATTACCCTTGCAAGGCCCGAAGTGTACAATGCAATTAACAATCTAATGCTAGAAGAACTGCGTGCAGCCCTTGCCATGGCAGAAAAGAATGGGTTGATAAAAGTATTTGTATTGACCGGTGAGGGTAAAGGTTTCTGTGCAGGGCAAGATTTAAAATCGCTGTTAGAAAACCCAGCTTTAGTACCCTCGCAGATGGTAAAAAAATATTATATTCCACTGATTATGGATATGCGAAATTGTGCCAAGCCCATTATTTGCAAACTGAATGGCGTAGCAGCAGGTGCAGGGTGCTCATTGGCATTGGCTTGTGATATGGTTATTGCTACGGAAGAGGCTTCCCTATCGGAGGCTTTTGTAAACATAGGGCTGGTACCCGATTCTGGTTCTACGTATTTTTTACCACGCATGGTAGGTCGAATGAAAGCCTTTGAATTGTTTGCTTTGGGCAGTAAAATATCTGCTAAAGAAGCCCTGCAGCTAGGGCTAGTAAATCAAGTAGTACCACATGCCCAATTGGATGAAACGGTAGCACAGTTGGTAAGTAAAATTGCCACTAGCCCCCTCAAGGCCATTTCCATGATTAAAACCATGCTGAACCAATCTTACCACTTGAACCTGCACGAGGTATTGGAAATGGAAGCGGAGATGCAAGACATGGCTGCCAGCACTGCCGACTTTAAAGAAGGTGTAGCGGCATTTGCCCAAAAAAGACCGCCACAATATACTGGGCAATAACACTCATAAAATAGCCAATAGAGATGTCTTATTTATACCTCAAAGCACTTCATATTATATTTGTAGTTACTTGGTTTGCTGGTTTGTTTTATATCGTGCGGCTATTTATCTACTATGCCGAAGCCGAGCAATTGCAACAGCCTAATAAATCTATATTACAAGCTCAATATTTGCTTATGCAGCGGCGGTTGTGGTACGGCATTACTTGGCCATCGGCAATAATTACATCGGTATGGGGTGGTTCACTCGCTTTGCAATACCATACCATTCCCCCGTGGCTGTGGGTAAAGCTGGGTTTGGTGGTGTTGCTTTATGGCTATCATTTTTTATGTCACCACATATTTTTAAAACAACAAAAAGGAATAGTGGAAAACACCTCTTCGCAGTTGCGAATGTGGAACGAGGTGGCTACTATTTTTTTAGTAGGCATCGTGTTTGTGGTAGTGCTGAAAGATGTGCTAAGTATGGTTTGGGGCTTGCTAGGTTTGGTTGTATTTACTGGTGTACTGCTGGTTGCTATTAAAATTTATAAGAGATTAAGGTGAGGGCTTGAATTGGGTTGATTAAGTTTTGAATGTGATAGAACATATAGTTTGTGTTTAAAATTTAAACTATTGTTTAAATAATGATACCTCGTATTGAAAATTGAAAAAATGTTTCAATAAAATTTAATACATGCTGCGGGCAATATTTTACAATCTGCGGGCTCGTTTTTCAATAATTTTTTTTATCATTCAAACCCATTTGTTAAATTGCGTACTTGCATAAAAGCGTTTCTTATTAATTTCAATAAATAGAAATCATAAATTCAGTTTAAAAAATATATTCATGAAAAATTTCC
>JAAFID010000070.1 GCA_013297765.1 Cytophagales bacterium
TCTATTGCTGTATTTTGTTTAGATAAGAATAGGTATTTTTCTTTGCCTGTATATATTTTTTTTATTTCGGAGTCTTCTTTTATTTCTGGTTGAATACTGATTAGGTTGTTGCCAAGATTTCTTCTCAGATATTCTAGCAATTCCATTTTGAACTCACCAAGTTGATCTATTTGAATTACATTATCTAGCCTGATAACAATATTGAAGCCTGATAGTTGAATAGGTCTGTCCAAAATAAGGCATTCACTAGATTTTCCTTTGTCTTTGAAAGTTTTGAGGTAGGCTTTCCATAGTGTTTCTAGTGCCTCAAAGGTAAATTCATTTTGTGGTACTGCAATAGGGGCTTCTTGTGTGTCCTCTTTAATTATTACTGGTTTATTTATTTCTAGAGCTATACTTTTTAAGCTAGGAATTTTTACTGTGTTTTTTAGTTCGTGTCTTGGAGCAATTACTGTTGATGCAATTGGGGCGGCTACCGTAGGGCGATCACTACCGTGGTCAATTTCTTCTAGGCTATTACTTTTTTTTTTAATTCCTCGTTGGTCGGTGTAGCAATTTGGGAAGCGTTCAATACTGCATTCAAATACCCTATTTTCATCAAGGCAAGTTCTACATGCAAGCGTTGGTTTTTACTTGCTTTGTAATGAATGTCGCAAAAGCTGGCAATGTTTAGTGCTGACATTAAAAACGATAATGAAACTAGTGCAGCTTGTTCACGGTATTTGACTTGCACATCTTCAGATACTTCTAGTAGTTTAAGGGTGGTGGCATCTTTACAAACCAATAGGTTGCGAAAATGCTCGGCTATACCCACAATGAAATTGTGCCCGTCAAAACCTTTCTTTAAAATCTCATCAAAATACACTAGGCAACTAGATACTTGTTGATTGTATAGTGCATCAGTTATTTTGAAATAATAGTCGTAATCTAAAATGTGCAAATTTTCAATTACGGTTTCATAAGTGACCGAATTATTTGATGAAAAAGTAACAATTAAGTCAAACATAGACAGGGCATCTCGCAATCCTCCATCGGCTTTTTGGGCAATAAGGTGTAGGGCTTGAGGCTCTGTTTTTATATTTTCTTTTCCAGCAATTTTAGCCAAGTGGTCAGATATGTCTTTGACTTGGATTCTATTAAAATCAAAAATTTGACAACGAGAAAGTATCGTTGGAATAATTTTGTGTTTTTCGGTAGTTGCCAGAATGAAAATCGCATATTTAGGGGGTTCTTCAAGGGTTTTCAAAAATGCATTGAAAGCTGCATTAGACAGCATGTGCACCTCATCTATTATGTAGATTTTGTATTTGCTATTGCCTTGAGGTGGGTACCGTACTTGCTCTACTAGGTTGCGAATATCTTCAACAGAGTTGTTTGAAGCCGCATCTAGCTCGTGTATGTTGAAGGAGGCATTGTCGTTAAATGCCTTGCAAGATTCACAGGTGTCACAAGCCTCTGTATCGGCAGTAATGTTGAGGCAATTGATGGTTTTGGCAAGTATTCGAGCATTGGTAGTTTTACCTACACCACGAGGCCCACAAAATAAAAATGATTGGGCTAGGTGATTGTTTTTTATGGCATTTTTGAGCGTAGTAGTAATGTGCGATTGCCCCACCACGGTATCAAAAGTACTAGGTCTATATTTACGTGCCGATACTACAAAATTTTCCATCGACGCAAGTTAAAAAAACTTACTCGAAATATAATTTGAAAGCCTAAATTGTGGGGAAAAAATTAAGGGAAATTTTATTTTTAAAGTTAAAAACTACAAATGAAACTTTTAGTAGTCATTGCTGGGCCTACTGCTGTGGGTAAGACGGCTCTATCTATCTCATTGGCTAAGTATTATGATACCGAAATAGTATCTGCCGATTCTCGTCAATTTTATAAAGAAATGAGTATAGGAACTGCAAAACCAACCCCAATAGAAATGAAAGGTGTGTTGCATCATTTTATAGATTCCCATAGCATTCTAGAACCTTATAGCGTAGGTAAGTATGAAGAAGAGGCCATTGTATTGCTAGAAAATCTTTTTAAAAAGCACAAAGTGGTATTTTTAGTAGGTGGTTCTGGGTTGTACCTAAAGGCAGTGTGCGAGGGGCTAGACGAGTTGCCAGATGTAGCTGCCAATGTGAGAAATGAATTGAATGAACAATTTAATAATGATGGACTATATCCTTTGCTTGAAGAGTTGTCGCACACAGACCCCATCTATTTTGATGTGGTAGATAAACATAATCCACAAAGGGTCATTAGGGCTCTAGAAGTGATAAGAAGTACCGGCAAAACATTTTCTTCGTTTAGAAATGCGAATTTTAAAAAGAGAGCTTTTACTGTATTGAAAATAGGCATTCAGCTAGATAGACCCCTACTATACCAGCGTATAGATGATAGAATGGATGCAATGCTGAAAGCAGGGCTGGTGGAAGAGGCCAAAAAATTGATGCACCTAAAGAACTTGAATGCACTAAAAACAGTAGGCTACGAAGAATTATTTGATTTTTTTGATGGTAAAGCCACTTGGGAGGAAACAGTTTTTTTGCTGAAAAGAAATAGCCGTCGCTATGCCAAAAGACAAATGACCTGGTTCAACAAAGACAAGGACTTAATTTGGTATATGCCTACACAATTCAACGAAATACTGAAACAAATTGATGGGGCTCTACTTTAACATAAGTACAAATTCACTTCAATCAATAATATTTTAAAAAGCATGAACTAGCTATAGGCTTAGTCTTTCCTTGTTTGTTGTCGTAATTTTTCTTTGGTTGCCTGATCTATACTGGCGTTTATTTCAAAGCCAATCAGCAGTACATAAGAAATGACAAAAAGCCAAATTAAAACCCCTATAAAAGTGCCTATAGAGCCGTAAACTTTGTTGTACGAATCAAAGTTTTCAATATAAAACGAAAAGCCTACAGTAAATAACACACCTAACAACGATGCTACAAACGAACCGATAGATAAAAACCGCCAACGCTGAATAACATTCGGAGCTATATAGTAAATCAATGAAATGATAAGCCAGAAAATAAGAAAGAGGGTAGAATATTTTAACAATAAAATAATTTGATAAAAAAGTCTATCATTGAATGGTAAGATGGTATCTAAATGATTTAGGTAAAGTGTAAACACAATGCCTATGGTAATGCCCACAATCATGGTAACACTAATGATGAATACCAATGACAGCGATAAGAAAAATCGAGAGAAAAATCCCCTAGTTTCTGCCGTACGATAGCATTTGTTGAATGATTCTATCATAGACACCACGCCGCTGGTGGCGGCATACAGTGCCAGTATAAACCCAAAAGAAAGTAGCCCGCCACGCTGTATGCTGATAATTTCTAAAATAGTGTCTTCAGTAGCAACATAGATGGTTTTGGGCATCAAATCGTGTAGAAAACCCATGATATTTTGCTGTAAATTAGGAATAGGAATATACGGTATCATGGTAAACAAAAATATAATCAATGGAAAAATTGACAACGTAAAATTAAAGGCCATTGCCGCTGCTTTTTCTTGAATATTGTCTTTTTTCATCTGCGACAAAAAGATATGTGCTACTCGCTTTAGGCTTACTTTATCTCTCGAAATTTGTATTTTATCCATGCGTTGCATAGCCTTTTCAAAAGATTTTAACTTCGTAAGCCAAGGGGGTAATACTTCCATATATTGATGTAGTTATTGATTGCTAAATTGGGAGTGGTTTATATTAAAAAATCCCTTCAAATATTTGAAGAAAATTATCGGGTGCTTGCACAGGTCGCCCAGTTGTAGTGCTTACAAATACTAGGGTTGTTTCGGCCACATGTATCAATACCTTGGCTTCGTTGTACACTTCGTATTCAAATACGATGCGTGTGCTAGGTCGCACTTTAATCATCAATTTTATGGTGAGCAAATCGTCATACTTGGCAGGGCGAATGTACTTGCTTTTGTACTCTAGTACTGGCATCATCACGCCCGATTCTTCTAGCTGTTTATAACTTAACCCCAAATGACGAAACGACTCTACCCTTGCTACTTCAAAGTAGGCTGCGTAATTGCCATAATAGACATAGCCCATTTGGTCTGTTTCGGCATAGCGAACCCTAATGTGTGTTTCAAATGAATACATAAATGTGAGGTTATTTTATATTCAATTTATTTAGTGCTTTACGGTATTTTTCTGCATTTAACTGATGTTCGGCATAGGTGGCTGCAAAGTCGTGGTGACCGCTCAAATCATGGTGTGCACAGAAATAAAGGTAGTTGTGCTTTTCATAATTCAGCACAGCATCTATAGAAGTTACAGAAGGCAAATCTATAGGGCCAGGTGGTAAACCTGCATACATGTAAGTATTGTATGGCGAGTTGAGTGCCAAGTGCCCACTGTAAATTCGTTTGATACTAAAATCGCCTACTGCAAATTTCACCGTAGGGTCGGCCTGTAGTGGCATATTGACATTCAACCTATTTTTATACACGCCTGCTACTCGCGGCTTTTCATCATTTTTATTGGTTTCTGCCTCCACAATAGATGCTAATATAGTCACCTCAACGGGTGTCATACCAATGGCTTTCGCTTTTTGGGTACGCGCTGCATTCCAAAATTTTTGATACTCTTTGTGCATTTTGTCCAAAAAATCTTTGGTAGAAATAGTCCAGTACATTTCATAAGTATTGGGTATAAACATGCACATAAAAGTTTCGGCGGTAAAGCCATATTGCTTTGCTATAGCTTCATTTGAAAGACTTTTGTTTAATTCTGACGCTGACAATTCTAGCTTTAAATCCACTTTTTCGGCAAGATCGGTCTTTAACCTTATGTTGTTAAAGGTTAGTTTTACTGGCGTCTGCCTACCTCGTTTCAGCATTTTGATAGCTTCCCAGTTGCTCATGTTCTTTTGCAACAAATACTTTCCAGGTTTTATCTGTTCACGGTATTTTAGCAATTTGGAAAGAAAATAAAAAGAAATTTTGTCGTTCAATACCTCATATTTATTCAAGCTGTCGGTTACAGTTTCAAAGGTTGCACCAGTAGGAATGAATAGAAATGCATCTTCCTTATCTACACGTAAATTTGCAGTAAAGAATAATTGATAAAAATAATAACTAAATGTAGCCAGCATCATACCAATGGTAATGATGACACCAGCCTTAAATTGCATTGTTTTGTTTGCCATAAGTAATAAAGAATATCAATTTTGTAGAACCGAATAGAATGATTGCAAATAAGTTTTTGAAAGAATACTAAATTAGGGAATAGAGATGGAAACAAAAAAAGCGAATATGCTATTCCACCATCAATACTAGAAATAACATTTATGAAAGCAAAATATATAGAAATTCACCCCATCAACCCACAACCAAATAAAGTGATGGAAATAGTAGAGCTGTTGCGTAAGGGAGCAGTCATTATTTACCCCACCGACACCGTGTATGGAATAGGCTGCGACATACACCACCCTAAGGCTGTAGAGCGTGTGTGCCAAATCAAAAACATCAACCCAGCCAAGATTAACCTGTCTTTTATTTGCTGCGATTTAAGCCATATTTCAGAATATACCCGCAACCTGCCAACACCTATTTTTAAACTGATGAAAAAGGCATTGCCTGGGCCGTTTACCTTTATACTGCCCTCTGGCAGCAAAGTACCCAAGATGTTGAATACCAAAAAAAATACTGTAGGCATTCGCATTCCCAATCATAACATTACACGAGATATTGTCAAAGCCTTGGGCAATCCATTGCTCAGCACTTCTATCAAAATTGACGACGATGCCTTAGAATATGCCACCGAACCCGAATTGATATGGGAAAAATACGAAAAGGTAATAGACGCCTTTATCGACGGGGGCAGGGGCAACATCATCCCTTCAACCATTATAGACTGCACCAATGATGAACCCATAGTGACCCGTGAAGGGCTAGGCGTACTAGAAGATTACTTCTGATTCCAAAGCTTTTTCAGCGTTGCTTGCCAAGCTACATAGTCACTTACTAACCAAATCTGAGATGGATATTTATTAGCCAAAATGTTTAAAAATTTATCGTCGCCAAGGATTAAAATTTTGATAGATTGATGTTGTTTCAATATTTTTTCTACCCATGTAGCTATACCATGGGTAGGCTCTTCGGTACATTTTTCTATTAAAATAATCGCATTGCTTTCTTCTTTTAAAAGTTGTGTGGCATATTGAACAATATCTCCACCCGACCAATTGTCAAAGTCAAAACATACCGCTTTTGGATAATGTAATTTTACCCAACTCAACACCTTGTTTTGGAAATTGAAACCATCTTTTGAAATTATTTGGGCATGAATAAAAGTAAACATTAACGATATTTTTTTAATTTCATCATTCAGCAAAGCTATACCACAAATTGAATATTTTTACAATTAATAAAATTTCATTTTCTATGACTATTTCTGCTCTTTACGATTTGTTTTTACAATGCAGTGGCATCTCTACCGATACTAGAAACATTGGAAAAGATAGCCTGTTTTTTGCTCTTAAAGGTGCAAGTTTCAACGGCAATACCTTCGCCCTGCAAGCCCTTGAAAAAGGTGCAAAATATGCCGTCGTAGACGAGGCAATCTACGCCACAAATGATAAAATAATATTGGTAAAAGAGGTGTTGAGTACCCTACAGCAATTGGCCAATTTTCATCGTCGCACCTTTGACATACCTTTTATCGCCATCACAGGGTCGAATGGCAAGACCACTACCAAAGAACTGGTAAATGCTGTACTAGAGCAAAAATACAAAACCTACGCTACCAAAGGAAATCTAAACAACCACATAGGCATACCGCTTACTTTGCTTGCTATCACTAGAGATGTAGAAATAGCAATTATTGAAATGGGTGCCAATCATCAAGAAGAAATAGAAAGCTATTGCCAATACACAGAACCTACGCATGGCCTTATCACCAACATAGGCAAGGCACATTTGGAAGGCTTTGGTGGCATAGAGGGCGTAAAAAAAGGCAAAGGAGAATTGTACGATTACCTACTTGCCCACAATGGCAAGGTTTTTCTATGCACTACCAATGAAACACTGGTGCAGATGAGTAAATTTAAAGACCCCATCACCTACCCGAAACCAACTAATTTTTACACCTGTCAGTTTATAGATGCCCAACCCTACATTGGGCTACAGGCAGAAGATGGCACAATAGTCCCCACTCATTTGGCAGGGGCTTACAACTTTGACAATATTGCTGTAGCACTATGTATAGGCAAATATTTTGGTGTCGATGCTATCGCTGCCAATAGAGCTATAGCTCAGTACGACCCGCAAAATAACCGCTCGCAAATAACCAAAACTACCCACAACGCCCTAGTGGTAGACTGCTACAACGCCAACCCAACCTCGATGAAAGCCGCCTTAGAAAGTTTTAACGGCATGCAGGCAGAAAATAAAGTAGTGATTGTTGGCGATATGTATGAACTGGGCAATGAAAGTGCAGCCGAACACGCCGCCATAGGCACGCTACTAGCTACTATGCAGTTTGAAAAAATACTATTGTGCGGCAAAGAAATGAGTGCTGCCGCCGCTATTCTAGACAATCGAGCGTTCCATTTTGCCAACAGAGAGGCATTAGAAATATGGCTAAAAGAAAACCCAATACAGCAAGCCACCATATTGCTCAAAGCCTCTAGGGGCATGGCTTTAGAAAAGTTGATGGGGTGGTTGTAAGGGGGGCATACTCAAAATTCAACATCTGAGTAATTCATTAAACCACAAAAAAGTGGTAGCGTTGTACGGGTGGCGTGCATATAATCGTTTCATAAAATTATAATAAAACAACTATGAACAAGGCAATACCATTAATTCGGATAAAAAGGGAATGAATAAACCAAAATACTTTTATAAATCGGAAGAATACTTTAAAATTTTTGAATTCGTAAGTGAAGGGTCAAAAGGTAGAATCAAGAAAATGGTTCAGTTTACTCAAACAGGAACAGAAAACGTTTACAATTTAGCTTTTGGAGATTATGACGACGTGACTAATTCCATAAACGATTTATCTGTTACAAATAATGGAGATAGTTTAAAAGTTTTAGCAACTGTCGCATCAACAATTTATGCTTTCATCGAGAAGCATCCAAATACTTGGATTTTTGCAACAGGAAGCACAAATGTGCGAACAAGATTGTATAGAATGGGAATAACTAATAACTTAGTAGATATTAAAGAAGATTTTGAAGTCTATGGATTTACTCAATTTGGAATATGGGAAGAATTTGTAGTTGGCGAAGATTATGAAGCCTTTTTGATAACAAAAAAACAAAATATACAATGACCATAGGAAAATTAAATTCATCAAAAGTGCCTGTAATTGTTATAGATAAAAAGCTAGAACAATTTAGAGATAAAGTCTTGTTTCCTGAGAAATTGGAAAAAGCAAACGAGATACTTTCAAAAGTTGGTCTCCCTATGAGAAAAAAATGAAAACTTTGATGCTACTTAGGATTAGTTATTGAAATTAACTGTGATTTATGACACCAAAACTTTCAATCATTTTTCAGCATTATATTCCGAACAAACTTCAGGATTTATGTCACAAATGCAACTTTCAGGTGTATCATATTTAAAGGTGAATTGAAGTAAAAAAAATATAGTTTTATTAACCTCAACTCGAAAAATCAGAATTTTCAGAATTTTGCTTCTTTTTTATGAAATTTAAAAATCTATCAACTCCATTGTTTATTTTGGTCTTTACTTGCGGAAGCTCTAAAAAGTAGTTAATAGTTTCCATGATAATAAATCCAATAATGGCAATGGTGAGCATTTGCAGCCAATCAGGCATATCATTTACCGCAATCTTTTTCCTTTTTACTAACCCAAATAAGTTACGCACACTTTTTCTTTCGTAAGTATAATGCGTAAAGAATTTGCTACACCATAAAGCAACACTAAAGGCTACAAATCGCCCTATTAGTTCCTCGATGATGTATTTTAGAATTTTGTTAAGGGTAAATATTTTTGAAATCATCTCGCTCTAATACTTTTTCATCACACCTTCAAAAGAAATTCCACTATGCCGAATTTCTTTCTGCATTGATAATTCCAAAAGAGCAACGCATCACCAACTTTTCATATATTTTTTTGATGGCCAACTCTGGTGTTTGCTCGTCTATTTCCCTTATGCGGGTCAGTGCATGCTGCTGTATGGTCAGCAATGGCAACTCTATTCGGTGCCTCATCTGAATCGACAATTGCTCTACTGGCTTATCAGACATTAATTCGGTGCCACCTGTCAGTCGCAACATATATTTTTTGGTACGTTCAAATTCCTCATGAATATTAGTCCACAACACACCAAACCTAGGGTGCGACGATAGAAATGCCGTAAGTGGGAAAAAGCATTTTTTCATAGCCATTTCGCAATTGCCCATCAGGGTACGGAAAAATAAAGAGTTGTCGTAAAGTGCTTTGATATCGCCCCACTTGCCTTCACGTTCTAAAGTTTCAAAAGCACTGCCTACCCCATAGTAGCCAGGCAAATTTTGTTTTACTTGGCTCCAGGCACCTACATAAGGTACAGCCCTCAAGTCGCTAAGGCTTAGTTTTGCAGAAGAACTTCTTTTGGCAGGTCGGCTACCAATATTAGTTTCGGCATAGTACCGCAGTGGGCTTGCAAAACTCAGGTATTCTAAAAAATCAGGATTATTTTTCAATACCCCAAAAGCATCGTAGCTTTCATCTGATAGGCGTTGTAGTAGTGCATCTTCATCAGGCGACAAGGTAAATTCTCGAGAGGAAAACAAATCGTTGCTTATGCCTGCATGCATTAGTTGCTCCATATTGAACTGAGCCACATCCGTAGTGCCAAAATTAGAACTTATGGTTTGCCCCTGAATAGTAAGCTGTATTTCTTTATTAGATATATTGCGACCCATAGAGGCATAAAACTGGTGTGTTTTGCCACCACCACGTGCAGGTGGGCCACCTCTGCCATCGAAAAACACGACTTGTACGCCATATTCCATAGAAATTTTTGTCAGTGCTTCCTTGGCTTTGTATATGCTCCAGTTGGCCATCAAATAACCACCGTCTTTGGTACCATCCGAAAACCCAAGCATGATGGTTTGGCGGTTGTTTCTTTTTTCAATATGTTGGCGATAAACTGGGTTTTGATATAGTTTTTTCATCACATTACCAGCTTCTTGCAGGTCGTCGATGGTTTCGAAAAGCGGTACTATATCTATGGTCATTTTGTCTTTTTTCCATCCACTCATTGTCATCAGGCCAAATACCTCCATAATGTTGAGCGCACTGGTACTGTGACTAATGATGTATCTGTGACATCCCGCTTCGCCATTTATTTTTTGTATATCTTTGATAGCCTTCATGGTCAGTAAGGTATCTTTGTACAATTCATGTTCAATAGCATTGGTATCCACTTGGGTAGAAATGTTTAGCAAGGCATTGATTTTGTCTGTCTCGGTCAATTCCAAATAATTTGCAGGCAATACTTGAGTATTTTTTACTATAGCCTCTATCAGCAGCGAATGTATTGAGCTGTCTTGACGTACGTCGAGTGAGGCAAAATACATTCCGAACAATTCTACTTTGGATATGAGATTTTCAACCAAGTTTAAAAATAATCCATTGTGTTGTTCAATAACTGTTGTGCGTATGCTGAGCAAAGTATTCAAAATCTCTTTTTTGCTTAGGTCGGCAGTATGCCCAGGAATAAATAAATTGTTGTACAGCTTAATTTCCAAAGCCGACAATACATTTTCTACTCCTTTAAAGGTAAGTCTTCTTTTTAGTCGTCTTACATCCATGTAATAACTCTTAATTACCGCACCACGCAAGGCCTCGGCAACTTCTAGTGTGGTATCCGATTTTACAAATGGATTGCCATCTCTATCACCACCAGGCCAAAAGCCCATTTTAATCAGAGGGTTTTCTGCATTATGAACTGCATTGGGAAACTGCCCTTTCAGGTAAGAGATAATTTGACCAGCAGATTGGTAAAATACATTTTCTAAAAACCATATTAAACTTACAGCTTCATCATAAGGGGTAGGTTTTTCTTTTTTGAAAAATGGAGTCTTACCTAGCTGTTGTAAGTATGTGTTTACCAGTGCAGTATTGTCATTGATCAACGCCTTAGACAAATCATTAATAATACCCAATACCTCGCTTGGATAAAACTGTGTAGGATGTGCCGTAAGTACCAATCGTACCGAAAAATCTTTGAGCTTTTCGGCTAGTTGTGCCTCTGCTTGATGTTGGCTTACGTCTGCTTGTAAATGTTTAAGAGTGCCATTGCCACCCATATCATTGATGTGCTTGAAAGCCGCATCTTCAAGTGCATCAAACAAAACCACCTGACGTTCTGCATATTGTACAAATCGAAAAAGTAGTTCCACTTGTTCTTGTTCGCTTCCGTAAGAAGTGTATTGTTTTAAAAATGAATTAATAATATCTGATGGGCTGCTTTGCTTGACAAAACCTTCTTCACAATGCAATAAAAATAAGGACAACAGTACGCCCGTTTTCTCTACTTTGTGAAATGGCAAAGAAGTAAATAAACTGTTGTACAATTGAAATTTTATTCCGACTAAATTTTTAAAAATTTGAAGGTTATTGTTGCCAGAAACTTGAATCATTGATGGAAAATTAAAAATTGAAATTTATAAAATTCATAGACTTTGAATTTACAATTAAATAAATTCTATGAAAAGCGTTTGTGAAAATAGGTTGTTGAAAAAAATAAAATAGCTTTAAAAATTCTATTTTTTATAAAAATAATGCAGTTGTACTATTAATAAAAACGTATGAAACATATTTTATAAATACAAAAAAATGGAGCAACAAGTGATAATACTTATTGCTCCGAAAATGGGAATTTAAAATTCTCCTATTACTTTTATTTTTTTATTGCTGGTGCCGATGCGGCGGCTGGCAATACTTTAAATTCTACTCTTCTATTAGGTGCATTTTCTACTGTAGAAGTTCCAGCTATTATTAAGTGTAGATTAGAATATCCTTTTACCATCATTCTATCCTCTGCAATCCCCTCGCTTAATAAATATTTATAAATACTTTTTGCCCTTTTCTCAGATATAATTTGGTTTACATCAGGATTACCTTGATTATCGGCATGTCCTCCAATTTCAATTTTTAAAGAAGGATTTTTGGTCAAAATATCCACCATTTCTAATAAGAAAGGATGCGATGCTTCAGTATAGTTTGCTGCAATGTTAAAATCGAAATAAACTTTCTGTGAGAAGAAATTATTTTCTTTTGGCAACACATATTTTTTTTCTTTAATTACCGTATCCGTGGCAGCAACAAATTTTGCTTCTGGAAGTATTATGTCTGGAAAATCAATCATATAAATATCATCTTCACCATAGGAATCTGATTTATTGCTTGAAAAATAGCCTTTTTTTCCATCAGCTGTTAAACTGATATGTACCTCATGTTCAGGTGTATTTATTGGAAATCCAATATTTTGAGGAATCGCCCAAACACCATTTTTGTATTGTGTTTTAAAAATATCTAAACCACCTATAGATTTAGGGCCGTTGTTGCTAAAATATAGGGTAGTACCATCAGGCATAATTTGAGGAGCCTCTTCATCCCATTCGGTATTGATTTCTGTACCAATATTTTTAGGTACACCCCAACCTTTGTCGGTTAGTTCGCATGAGTAAATATCCATTCCACCATGTCCTCCTGGTCTATCGCTGCTGAAATAGAATTTTTTACCATCGGGCGAAATACAAGCACCTGTTTCCCATGATGGTGAATTGGCACGCGAGAAAGGCTTTGGAGCTGTCCATGCCGTATCTTTGTATTCTATAAAATAAATATCAGTGGAATTGTTTTTATCTGTTCTGTAAAAAAACAACTTTTTCCCATCGGCCGAAACGGATAGTGGAGCATCGTGCTTAAAAGTATTTAATCCCTTCCCAACTTTCTTTGATTGCGACCAAGTACCATTTGTTTTTACCGAAACATAAATGTCTTCAAATACATCTTCTGGTTCTTCGCCTAGTTTAATGCCGCTCAAATCAATTCTTTTGGAAGAGAAAAAAAGTGTCTTGTCATCTGGTGTAATTACAGGATAACCTTCTTCACTAGAAGTGTTTACTTTCATTCCCAAGTTTTCTATATTTACTTTGGTAGGGTTTTTAATTAAAGCTTTAGCAGTATGGCAATTGGAAATATATTTATTTACTATTCTAGTTACATCTTTGGTATAATCTTGATTTGGTTTGAGTAGCAATTTATATTTTTCATACGTTTCAATTGCTTTATCTAGTTCTAAACCATAATGATAAGCAACCCCTAAATAGTAATTTACATCTTCAAATTCGTGTTTTTTGTCAAATTGTTGTGCTTTTAGTAAAAATGGTGCTGCTTTCCCTTTGGTAGCACTATGCAAATAGCAAATACCTATTTTATAATTTATTTCTGGATTTTCAGGTTTTAGCATATCTAATTTTAAATAGATGGGTAAAGCACTTGCATATATTTCATCCAAAAATAATTCGTCTGCTTCTTTCGTTATTTTTTTTATTGCCGACTTAGTATTAGGCAATGTGCTTAAATCTATTGTTTTAGTAGAAACCTTGCTAGAGTTAGGCTTGTTGCTTTGCATATCAATATTTTGAGCTGATACTACAACAATACATCCATAACATAAACCCGCTAAAAGTGTCTTGAGCAATGAATGGGATAGAATATTTTTATTCATAGATAAATAATTTTGATTTGTGCTATTTTACTAAAGGATAGCAAGGAAATCTACTTGCAAATATATTTCTTTTAGAAAGGCAAAAATATAAAATATTTAATATGAATAATACATATTGCTTAAATAAAAATGCTTAATGGTGAATTTGCAATGGAATACTATAAGAATTGGAGTGGAGAAACCGCTTTAATCTAGGTCTTTTCAAAGAGTTTTATCAATAAATTTGTTTTTTATAGATTTATGAAGTAATTTCGCAACTTGAAATAATAGTATAATTATATAATTCGATAAAGATGTACCTAACGCCTGAAAAAAAATCAAAAATTTTCCAAAACAATAGCCTTGAAAAGACTGCTACTGACACAGGGTCAGCAGAGTCACAAGCGGCATTATTTACTTTCAGAATCAATCACCTTACCGAACATTTAAAATCTAATAAAAAAGATCACTCTTCAAGATTAGGTTTATTGAAACTTGTAGGTAAAAGAAGAGGTGTGCTTGACCACTTAGCCCACGAAGATATCGCTAGATACAGAAAGTTAATTGCTCAGTTGAACATTAGAAAATAAGCTTTAAAATATGCTTGAATAAACAAGGGATCTCTTTCTAGAGTTCCCTTGTTTGTTATGATTACTACCTAATTTTTTTTTAATTTATCTGTCATTTACACAAAGATAAAACGCAAATGCTACCAAAAACCATAATTAAACAAATTCCCCTTCCAGACGGCAGAGTAATTACTATCGAAACAGGCAAACTTGCCAAACAAGCAGATGGATCGGCTGTGGTTCGCCTTGGCGATACCATGCTACTCGCTACTGTAGTATCTGCTAAGACTGCAAAAGAAGATTTAGATTTTCTTCCCCTTTCTGTAGATTATCAAGAGAAATTTGCTTCTTCTGGTCGCATACCAGGTGGATTTTTGAAAAGAGAAGGTAGGCTTTCTGATTTAGAAATCTTGATTTCAAGATTGGTAGATAGAGCAATGCGTCCTTTATTTCCAGAAGATTATCATGCAGATACCCAAATTAATATTCAATTAATATCTGCCGATGCACAGGTGCTACCTGATTCTTTGGCAGCCTTGGCAGCCTCTGCTGCTGTCGCAGTTTCTGATATCCCTTTCAATGGCCCTATTTCTGAAATTAGAGTTATCAAATTGAATGGCCAATACATCGTGCAGCCAACGCCAGCACAAATGGTCAAAGCCGATTTAGATATTATTGTGGCAGCCTCTATCGACAATATTTTGATGGTAGAAGGAGAGATGAACGAAGCTTCTGAAGAGGATATGTTAGAAGCATTGAAAATAGCTCACGAAGCCATTAAAATTCAATGCAAGGCATTGATAGAATTAGGAATAGAAGCAGGTAAAACGGTAAAAAGAACCTACAGCCACGAGCGTAATGATGAAGTGTTGAAACAGACACTACGTGAAGCACTTTACGACAAAGTGTATAAAGTTGCAGCTCAAAAAAATGCGAATAAAAATGAAAGAGCGTTAAATTTCAAAGCCGTAAAAGAGGAATACATTGCAAGCCTACCAGAAGACCATACAACTGATATGGTATTGCTGGGCAGATATTATCATGATATAGAAAAAGAAGCAGTAAGAAATTTAGTATTAGATGAAAGATTTAGGCTTGATGGTAGAAAGCTAGATGAGATTCGCCCTATTTGGTGCGAAATTGATTATTTGCCTTCTGCACATGGTTCTGCTATATTTACTAGGGGGGAAACACAATCTTTGACCACCGCCACATTGGGCACAAAACTAGATGAACAATTAATTGATAGTGCTATGTTTAATGGTACTAATAAATTTATGCTTCATTATAATTTTCCTGGATTTTCTACAGGAGAAGTGAAGCCAAACAGAGGGCCTGGGCGTCGTGAAGTAGGTCATGGAAATTTGGCTATGCGTGCCTTGAAAAAAGTATTGCCGTCTGTGGAAGACAACCCATATACCATAAGAATAGTTTCTGATATTTTAGAATCAAACGGGTCGTCTTCTATGGCTACTGTTTGTGCAGGCACTCTTGCCTTGATGGATGCAGGTGTGAAAATAAAAGCCCCAGTTTCTGGTATTGCCATGGGATTGATATCAGATGCCAAAACAGGTAAATTTGCAATTTTGTCAGATATTTTGGGGGATGAAGATCATCTTGGTGATATGGATTTTAAAGTGACTGGTACAGCAAAAGGAATCACTGCATGCCAAATGGATATGAAAGTAGAAGGACTTTCTTACGATGTACTTTCTCAAGCATTGGCTCAAGCTAAAGCAGGTAGATTGCATATTCTTTCTAAAATAACTGAAACAATATCAGAGCCTAGAAAAGAACTTAAAGCAAGTGCACCTAGAATTGTATCATTGAAAATACCCAAAGAAATGATTGGTGCCGTGATTGGACCTGGAGGTAAAGTAGTACAAGAAATACAAAAAGTAAGTGGTGCTACTGTTATTATTGAAGAAGTGGAAGATGGTGGCAAGGTTAATGTATTTGCCACAAACAAAGAGTCGCTCGATAAAGCTGTAAATTGGATTAAAAGCATAGTTGCCATACCTGAAGCGTGTTT
>JAAFID010000071.1 GCA_013297765.1 Cytophagales bacterium
AATTAGAAATATTTCATGAACCACATTCTCAAACTTCTTTTTGTACTTGCCTTTGTTTGCAAGCTGTCCGAGGGATATAGCCAAAAATTTGGATATATAGATAGCGACTTGATATTGAAAAAAATGCCCGAATATAAAAAGGCAGAAGGCGAATTGGCACAACTTTCGCAGAAGTGGCAAAAAGAGCTAGATGAGCTAAAAACATCGCTTGACAAAATGCAAGCCGACTACAGGGCAGAAGAAATATTGTTTACCGATGATATGAAGAAAGAGCGGCTAGACACCATTGCTTCAAAAGAAAAAAAACTAAAAGAACAGCAGAAAAAAATATTTGGTTTTGAGGGCTTGATATTTTTGAAAAAGCAAGAATTGATGAAGCCTGTACAAGACAAGCTATACGAGGCAGTAGAAAAAGTTTCAAAAGCGAAACAACTGCAAGTAATATTTGACAAGTCAGGCGACCTGCTGATGATTTATGCCAACCCCATACACGACTATACAGATTTTGTATTGGAAAAACTAGGCATAGGCGAGGCCGACGACAAACTGGAAAACAATGAAAATGATAAATAAACCGAACACACAAAAACCAATTAATGTTATGAAAAAGATTATTTTTTCTCTATTGCTTATCTCTGTTATAGCTACTGCCTCTAGCAACCTGATGGCACAAGTACAAAAAATCGGATATACCAATCTCGATTATATTCTAGGTTTGCTGCCCGATGCTAAAAAAGTAGAAACAGAACTTAAAACCTACGAAGAGCAGTTGCAAAAACAGTTACAAACAAAATATGCCGATTACGAAAAGAAATTGAAAGATTATCAAGACGGCGTTGCTAAAGGCGTAATGACCGACTTGATAAAAGAAGACAAAGAAAAAGAATTGATGTCGATGCAAAATTCTATCAAAGAATTTGAAGAGGGAGCTAAAACATCGATGCAGAAAAAACAAGTTTCTTTGCTAGAGCCTGTATTGGCCAAGGTACAAAAAGCAATTGATGAAGTGGGCAAGGAAAAAGACTATAGCTACATCCTGAGCACCCATGCAGATTATGGTGGTTCGGCAATCATCTTATATGCCAAGAGCAAAGAAGACAACATCTCTGATTTGGTATTGAAAAAATTGGGCGTTACCCCTCCGCCAGCTACAGATGCTAAAACTGCAAACCCTGCGGCAACGAAACCTGCCGAAGCACCAAAGCCTATGGCGCCTGTGAAATCGAAATAATTGTTAGACACACCGGAATTTATATTTGATAAAATCGTTAATGACTTTACAAAAAAAACCTCTATTTCTAGAGGTTTTTTTTATGATTATAAATTCAATAACAATAACTAAGCGACAACATTATTGGTTGTTGAGCCCAATTTTTCAATTTCTACAGTGACTACATCGCCTGGTTTCATCCAGTTTTTTACTGGCAAACCAAAAATGACACCTGCTGGAGTACCAGTAAGTATGAGGTCACCAGGCTCAAGGGTCATGTGTTTAGAAAGGTCTTCTATGATTTCTGCAATGGTGAAAATCATATCTGAAGTGTTTGAATTTTGACGTTCTTCCCCATTGTAGATACATTTCAATTGCAAATTTTGTGGGTCGCCTACCTCATCGCCCGTTACCACATACTTGCCAAGTGGAAGGAAGGTGTCCAAGCTTTTGCCCATCAACCATTGAGAACTGCGAAATTGTAAATCTCGACATGACATATCGTTGGCTGTGCAGTAGCCAAGTACATATTTAAGAGCGTTTTGTTTCGTTACATTTTTGCATTTTTCGCCAATGACAACGCCCAGTTCTACTTCGTAGTCAAACTGCTCCCCAACTGGCCCTAGGGAAATATTTGCACCATAAGGAATAAGCGTATTGCTGTATTTTGTAAACACAACAGGAATGGTAGGAATAGCCATATTGCTTTCTACAGCATGTTTGCGGTAGTTTAGCCCAATACATATTATTTTGGAAGGATTAGGCGTACAAGATTGGATGTTTAATTTGCTTTCGTCCAGTTTCTCACCTTTGTATTGAGCAACAGTATTGGCAATTGCTGTCAATGATGAGTTAGTAAGCGGTTTCTGCCCGTATTCAGGAAGAGCTATAACGCCCTCAGGAGTAGCTACGCCTAGGGTTGTTTCGTTGTTGTGTAGGAAATAAAGTAGTTTCATGCTTTAAATATAAAAAACTTTTAATTAATAAGTAGCCCTACCCCCAGTCAAATCGTAGGTGAAGCCTGTAGTAAAGCTATTTTCTTTAGAAACAATGAAAGCAGCCAAATCTGCGGCTTCTTCTAGTGTGCCACAACGTTTCATGGGTATTTTATCGGTCATGTATTTTACTTGTTGCCCTGGCATTGCGTCCACCAATGGTGTGCGAATAACAGCAGGGGCAAGTGCATTGATGGTAATGCCCGTTTCTGCGTATTCTTTACCCTGTACCTTGGTCATGCCTATTACAGCAGCTTTAGAAGAAGAATAAGCAAGCATACCTGCATTGCCTTCTTTTCCAGCGACCGATGCGATGTGCAATATCCGGCCATAGTTTTGAACCAACATTTGAGGCAACACCGCCTGTGCCGTGTAAAAACTGGCCATATAATTAATCTCAAAAACTTTTTTCAAATTTTCGGTGCTTACTTCATGGCTTTTTACATTGGTTATACCAGTAATGCCTGCACAATTGACCAAAATATCCAATCTTCCCCATTGGGCAACGATGGTGTTCATTGCTTTTACTACCTCATTTTGTTGGGTAATGTCGGTACTTATCACCAACACGTTATTTCCATATTCGCTATACGTCCTAGAAGCTGCGTCGCCATTGATGTCTAGCACACAAACTTTGCCACCTAGGCCTAGTATCTTTTTGGCAATTGCCAAACCTATTCCCGATGCAGCACCTGTAATAACAGCTACTTGATTGTTAAAATTCATATTTTTTACGTTTTACGTTGTTAAGTAAAACGTTATACGTTTAAAACATTGCAATCAAAAGACTTACAACGTAATAACGTATAACGTAAAACTTTGTTAATAATTTTTAATGTCTTCTACCAATTTCAAAATGCGTTGATTCAGCTCTTTGATATAGCTTGCGGTGGATGCATCTGGAATGTAGGCCGCTTTTCTAGCAATACTATTTTTCAATACTCCTCTAGCGATTAGCAATTCTTTTTCGGCATAATGGAACAATTCCATATTTTGCAAAGAGAAGAATATTTGAGGCATCACACGCTCAAAAATTTCAAAAGCCTTATCGTTTTTGCCTTCTTTGCGTAGGGTAAATACTTTTTGCAAAATATCTGACACTGCTAATCCTGGCATAACGCCTGCAATGCCCACTTGCACTAGCTCTAGCAAATACAAACCGCCCCAGCCCTCTAGCACCCCAACAGTTCCTTGTGTTGTTTTGATAATGTCTTCAAATTTGGTAGCACAAAGGGGTTCTTCCAATTTTAAATATTTAAAGTTGGCATGTTTCAATCGCAAATCGTTGATCAATTGCACACTGATAGACGAGCCACCAGGATTGAAGTCTTGAACCAATACAGGCGTATTGGGAATGGCAGCAAAAAATTCTGACAAGTATTCTTTGATAGAAACCTCTGGCAAAGCAAATATTCTAGGCACAGCCAGCGAAATCACATCTGCACCGGCAGCTACGTTTGCCTTAGCAAGTTTGATCGCAAGTTTTAAGGAAGGGCTGTTTGACTGAGCCACAATTTGCATACGACCTTTCGATTGTTCTACAGCGATTTTTACCACTTGTAGTTTTTCATCGTCCGATAATTTGTAAAATTCACTTGCATAAGCAGGCAAGCAAGCGGCTTTGATGCCAATAGAGATTGCAAATTCTACCAAATCTCTCAGTGCCTGCTCGTCTATTTCTTCATTGGCGGTGAATGGGGTAGGAATGATTGGAATAACTCCTGTCAAATCTTTTGAATTGCTCATTGTCTTTTGGTTTTTGTTTATAGATTAATTGATTTAGGTATTCGTTTCTAGTTGATTCTTTTAATTTATTCTGAAACTTTTTCTATTTTTTTATTCAGCTTATGCTCCCAAATGGTGGTAATCAGGGTGCCGACGAGTACAAGGACACCGCCTACAATGGCATAGCCACTCAATTTCTCGCCTAGCCATATTGCTGCTATGGGCAGGCCTAAGAATGTGATTAAATAATTAGAAAGCCCTACTTGTGTTACATCTAGCGATTTTAGGGCTTTGAAGAATAAAACCATAGAAAGGAAATTGTGAAATACGGTGAGCAATGCCATGCCAATCCAAGTGTCTGTGGTGTAATTTGCAATGTTGCTAAATGCAGTAGGCTCTAGCACCAGCACCAGTGGTAATAGGAAAATAAGCAGTGCGATGTAGGAATAAAACAGCATTTCAATTTCCGAATATTGGGTAGAGATTTTTTTACAAATGGTATTGTAGTAGGCGTTGCCCAAGACTGCTATAAAAATCAGCAAATTGCCTATTGCGTATTTTGACCCAAAATCCATTTTAGATAAATCGCCTAGACAGCAAAGTGTTACACCTAATATAGCAACGGCAAAGCTAATCCATCGAGCAAGGTTCATTTTTTCTTTCAAGATAAGAAACCCGAAAAGTGCTGTGAGTACGGGAAGAGAAAGCATCAAAATGGAGGCATTGCTAGCTAATGAATATTGCGTACCCCAAGTCACAATGACCTGTGCAGGGAAAGCCCCCAAAATTGCAAGCGAGGCAAAAGTTTTTATATCTGTCCAGGTTAGTTTTTTTCTTTGTGCAGGGTCTTTTTTTAGAAAAGGAATAAGCAGCAGCAACGCCAAAAACATAGGTCCAGCCACAGTAAATATAGGGCCCACTTGGTCTTGAACTAATTTTATACAAGTAAATTGCATCGCCCACATAAGGTTGCAAGCAAACAACAGCAGCCAAGCAATTAAAGATTTGTTCATAAGAAAGATGGGTTTCGAAGAGGGGATTTTTATATTGTAAAAATAAGAAAGGTAGATGAGCATAAAATATATTTATCCCTCCATTGTGTGTACTTTTTTAACCCATTTTGCCAATATAATGTACATTTTGGAGAATAAAGTATTTTAAAGTTTGTTATATCCAGTCAAGTAGATTTTTACAATTATAATTTATAACGTACTTTTATAAGCAAGAAAATTCGATTGGTCAAACAATGCTATTGGTAGAAACGAATCTCTGAGGCTATTTAGAAAAGAGGAAAAGTGTAAGATGGCAGAATTTTCATCAGACTAAGAAAAAAAGTTATGTAGATAGACTGGACGCCAATAGCAAAAGTTTTTTGGATACTTTGAAAGATAAAAATACCAATTGATGAAAGACTGCCAAGCTCAAGAAATGTCGAAGAGATAGAGATTAAACCACATCTAATTGAAATTGTCAAATTTGAAATTACCCAAATCAATGTTTAACCAAAAAGTTGCATTTGCAACTTGAATCCTGCACCCAACAACAATTGCCGTTTGAATTACTATTCTCTCATTCCAAGGATTAATCTTTGAAAATTCGTGCGAGGTACGAATATTTAGTAATCAATTTGGGTTTAAATCCTGTTTCCCATTCCTTCAAATATTATAAGTTTGAAAAAAATCATTTTCTTTTTGTGGTGTTTTTTTGTGGCTCAATTAGTTTTGGGGCAGACGTTTTCTGGAACAGGAGGTGCGTTGGGATTTTTCGGTGCTGCCAATTATAGTATTCCTGTGACTGGCTTGGGTAACTTGGATGGTGTTAATTTGGGTGTAGAATCTATAGAAATTACCTTAGATGCAAAACCGCTCAATGCGGCTAGGTTATATTTGATTGCTCCAGACGACACTAGAGTTGTGCTTATTGATGGCATGGGAGGCACAAATGTAAACGGCACTATTAAGTTTAACATGGACCCATCGGCTCCAAGAATTAGAGATTGGGCTGTGACCAGCCCGCCGCCCAATACTTTTTTTAGACCTTATGTGAGCCTTAACGGCTTTTCAAATGGGCAAAGTGCTAGTGGAACATGGACGCTACAAGGAGCAAGCGTACCTTTTGGAAAGTCAGTAAGCATAGCTAGTTGGAAAATCACTTTTGGGAAAAATTTTATTGGTAAGGCTGAGCCCAATGATGAGTGTTTAAATGCAACAAAACTTACCGAAGGAACTGCCCTTACAGAGATTCGCACCGATAACTTTAGCTCCAATAAGAATGACATAACAGGAGGTATGGTAGGTGCAACAGCAGGCGATTATACAGAAAATACCGCTTGGTATTCGTTTGTGCCACAATGTAAAGATGATAAAATAACGATTGAAAATTCTGATAACACAGGGGCTCAAACAGCTATAAGAGGTAGTTGTAGATCCGATACTGCATCTTTAGCAAGTTATAAATTGGGGGCAGTATCTGGTGGATTTTCTTATACATACAATTATACAAAGTATACTCAAGGAAAAACCTATTTCATTGTCATTGATGGAGATAATGCCAACTACGTTTATCTCAAAAAAATCCTTTGGGAAAAGGGAACTATTGGTTGTTCGGTAGCGGCTACCATTGCTACGGGAACGATTTCAAATACAAATCCATACTGTGCAGGGCAGCGTATTACTGTACCATACACCATCACAGGAACTTTCAATAGCGGCAATGTGTTTGCCGCTCAACTATCAGATGGGAATGGTTCATTTACAACCCCTGTTAATATTGGTACTTTGGCCTCTGTGGCCAGTGGTAATATTGATGCTGCTATTCCTACAAATACATTGCAAGGTACAAAATATAAAATAAGAGTAGTTTCTAGCAATGTAGCCGTTACTGGGTCGGCCAATGGACTTGACTTGCAAATAAATAATTTGCCCAGCACAATACCCAATTTTATTTCAGGGGCAACTACGGTATGCGAAAACCAAAAAAATGTTTCGTACCAAGTTTCTACCAACAGTCCAAATACCATCGAATGGAAATTACCTACAGGAGCAACCATTACCACTACAAATACTGACCAATCTTCAATAGCAATTAGCTACACTTCCAATGGTGGCAACCTAGAGGCTCGCTATAAAAACAGTTGTGGAGTGGGCAATGCGAGTATAAAAACCATTACCCTAAATAAAAAACCTTCTGCTACTACTCTTATTTCTGGAGCTAGTACCATTTGTGCCAATGCACAAAATATAGCTTATAAAGCCACGTTGGTTAATAGTGCCACTAAATACCAGTGGAAGCTGCCAAATGGAGCAACTGTTGCCTCTGCTACGACAGACAGTAGCGAGATAAAAGTAAATTTTGGAAACACGGGCGGACAAATAACAGCTACTGCAAGCAACGAATGTGGGTGGAGTGCACCATTGGCTTTAGATATTTCTCTAGGAACATTGCCTGCAGCACCCGCTGGTTTAGCCATACCCACCGAAGTATGCAGTGGCGACATGGACGTTTTGCTAAGTGTAAATGCTGTTGTGGGGACTATTTTCAAATGGCAATTGCCAGCAGGTTTCACTATCAATAATTCAAATACAGATAGCTCTAGAATAAATATAAAAGCTGGTAATGCTGGAGGAGATATTTCTGTAGCCGCCTACAATGGATGTGGGGAAAATACCCAAAAAGCAACGGGGAACATACAGATATTGCCGTTGCCCTCTAAACCTATAATTCTTGCTAGTCCTACTCTTAGATGCACCAACCTTTCTAACGGTATAATGATTGAACTGAAAGCCGACGCCAATACCACTTATTTTCAGTGGCAGTTTCCACTAGGGTACAGTAAAATAGTTTCTGTTACTGCCGATAGTGCAAAAGTTCAAGCTCTTCCATCATCATCCAGAGACAAAATAAGTGTAAGGGCAAAAAACAATTGCGGTACAAGCAGCCCTATCGTTATTCCTATTATTTTAGATTCTGTACCAGCTACGCCTAGCTTGGTTTATAACGAAAAGGTGGTGTGTACACAAGACCCCAATACAGCAACAGTAGTCGTAAATCCTAAGACTGGTGTTAGTCACACTTGGCTTACTTCGTCCAGCCTTGATATTAGTGCCGCACCTGCTGATAGTAGTAGCATCAATATTTCGCTAAAGCCGTTGCAAAAAGTAGGAATAGCACAAGTGTTTGCTATCAATAGATGCGGTAAAAGCTTAGAATCGGCAAGTTTTGTATTAAAGATGGTAGACCAGCCCGCTTCGTTAAAAATGACCTTTGCCGATACCGCAATTTGTACCAATAGCAAAGCCAATTTCAAGGCAAGTGCCATCAATGGGGGCGACTCGCCTATATTTAGTTGGTATGTAAACGATGTTTTGGCTGTACAAGGCAGCGATAGTGTTTTTACTACTCCCAATTTATCTGCAAATGCTGTTGTTTATTGCAGCATGCAATCTTCATTGCCATGCGCAACCCCTAACCCTATCCGCACGGCTCTATATACTGTGAAAGTAAGTGCAGCCGTAACCCCCAGTGTTTTTATAGCCTCGGCAGATACGAACCTTTGCGAGGGAAATACGACAACCTTTATTGCACGTGCTGCGAATGCTGGTTTGCCCCAGTATGCTTGGTACATCAACGACATATTGCAACAAGGTGCTACAAGTGAAAGTTTTCGGCCCACAACACTTGCCGGCAATGATATGGTAAAGGCAACTGCGACTTCATCTTTGGAATGTGCTTCTGTTGCCACTACCACTTCGGCAGCGATTACCATTAATGTCGTTTCGGGAATTAGTCCTATACTTACCATTGCAAGTACCAAGGATAGTATTTGTGCCATTGAAAACGTCGCCATTACTGCCAAGCCACTTAATGCAGGAAATAGCTACAGCCTATCCTGGTTCATCAACAATAAACTTGTTGCCGCCACCAGCAATAGTATTGAGATAGACACCCTAACACAATCCTCTGCTATATATGCTCAGTTAAAAACCACACAGCCCTGTGCTACCGCAACGGAGGTAGCTTCCAATACCCAAAAGATTTCAGTCATTGCTAAGCCAATACTAGCTACCAATATCACTGGAGCTAGCGAGGTGTGTAAAGGGGATTCTGGGAAAATATATGTAGTGAATGAGTTAGGGAACAATAGCTATTTATGGCAAGTACCAGCCATTGCCCAAGGTCAATCTTCGAGAAGTAGCATAAGTTTAACCTTTGAGAATATCGGCATAGACACTTTAAAAGTGGCTGCGTTGAATCGTTGTGGTAGCAGCAACATTTCCTTCTTAGTAATTAATGTAAACGCCTGTATGCCTATTTTTATTCCCAATGTTTTTTCTACGGTAGGCGACATTGGCTGGTCTATAGAGGGTTTAGAGGAATTTAATAAAGCCGAAATTTCTGTTTTCAACCGTTGGGGAAACCAAGTGTATTTTTCGCAGGGATATTCCAAAAAATGGGATGGAAAATACCAATCTAAGCAGTTGCCCGTGGGTACTTACTATTTTATACTGAATTTGAATGACAAAGCGAACCGGGTATTTACTGGCTCTGTAACTATTTTACACGAGTAAAGAGGGCTTATCATACTCCATCACATCGGATTGACATCCGATGCCAATGATATTTCACCGCTATGTGGTTCATTGCAGGCAAGTCACATCGTGGCGAAATATCAGTTACATTGGTTGTAAAACCAATGATGATACCAATGAATGGTCAATGACTAACCCATTCCGTATTTTTTAGTTTGGCAAATGCGTATTATTCCCATCCCATTGCCTAAATTTGCATTCCAAAAATGTCTATGAAAGATAACTTTCATTACAATATCAACTATTATGGGAAGAGCATTTGAATTTAGAAAAGGCCGAAAAATGAAGCGCTGGGACGCTATGGCCAAAGCCTTTACCAAATTTGGTAAAGAAATCGCCATGTCGGTAAAGCAAAATGGGCCAGACCCCACGTCTAACTCTCGCCTAAGAGTAGCTATCCAAAATGCCAAAGGGGCAAATATGCCTAAAGAAAAAATTGAAAACGCCATCAAAAAAGCATCTTCTAAGGAAGAAAAAGATTTTGAAGAAATGGTTTACGAGGGTTATGGCCCTTATGGTGTAGCCATATTGGTCGAGTGTGCTACCGACAATCCAACACGGTCGGTAAGCAACATCCGCATGTATTTTAATAGAAACAATGGTACGCTAGGCAAAACGGGTTCGCTAGATTTTATATTTACCCGAAAAGGTGTATTCAAATTAGCCGCTGAGGGCAATAATATTGATGACCTAGAATTAGATTTAATAGATTTTGGTCTTGAGGAAATAGTAAAAGAAGAAGACGAAATATTAATCTACACCTCTTTTACAGATTTTGGCATTATGCAAAAAGCCCTAGAAGATAGGGGCATAACAGTAATTAATGCCGAGCTGAAAAGAATACCTAACACCTCTGTAAAATTAACGGAAGAGCAAGAAGACGAAGTGATGGATCTACTTGATAAATTTGAGGAAGACGATGATGTGCAAGCGGTGTATAGCAACGTAGAATAACATTTAACAAAAAATGACATGAACGAAGAAAGCATAAAATTCTTAGAAAAATATATCAATGTTGCCTCGCCAACAGGATTTGAAACGTCGGGACAAAAAATGTGGTTGGAATATATCCGCCCATTTATAGATAATTATTTTACCGATACCTACGGTACTGTGGTGGGCGTTATCAACCCAGAAGCTCCCTACAAAGTAGTGATAGAAGCCCATGCCGACGAAATATCTTGGTTTGTAAACTATATTACCAAAGAAGGCTATATTTATTTAAAGAAAAATGGTGGCTCAGATACCGCCATAGCCCCATCGAAACGAGTAAACATTCATACATCTAAAGGAATTGTAAAAGGTGTTTTTGGTTTTCCAGCTATACATGTGCGTGAGCCAGAAACTGAAAAAGTTCCTAATCTTAAAACTTTATTTCTAGACTTAGGTTGCGAAAATAAGGAAGAAGTAGAGGCACTTGGCGTACATGTGGGTTGTGTGGCTACCTTCGACGACGAGTTTATGGTATTGAATAACAAGTGGTATGTGGGCAGAGCACTAGACAACCGCATCGGTGGTTTTATGATTGCCGAAGTAGCCCGTATGCTAAAAGAAAACAATATCAAACTTCCCTTTGGGCTATATATTGTGAATGCGGTGCAAGAAGAAATAGGTTTGCGTGGTGCAGAAATGATAGCACACCGAATCAAGCCAGACGTAGCCATTATTACCGATGTGTGCCATGATACGCAGTCGCCAGCCTACAACAAAATTCAAAGCGGTGACTTCTCTAGCGGCAAAGGAGCTGTACTTACTTACGGCCCAGCGGTGCAAAACAATTTATTGCAAATGGTAATTGATACCGCCCAAAAACACAATTTGCCATTTCAAAGAGCTACTGCAACAAGATCTACAGGCACAGATACTGATTCTTTCGCATATTCAAATGCAGGTGTGGCATCAGCACTTATTTCATTACCGCTCAAATACATGCACACTACGGTAGAAATGGTTCACCAAGACGATGTTCAAACCATTATTAAACTGATGTACGAATTCCTGTTGCAACTACCCGCCGACCACGATTTTAGATACTTTAAATAACACTAGAGGCTTATTTGAAAAGATTTAAACCTTCAAATAAGCCATTCAATTTCAAATTCTAAATAAATAGTAATGTCAGAAAAAGTAGCAGTATATAGAAAAGAACATTTCAATGCTGCACACAGGCTCTATCGACCAGATTGGAGCGAGGCCCGCAACAACGAGGTATTTGGCAAATGCAACAACAATAATTTTCATGGTCACAACTATGAATTGATTATTAAATTGATTGGCGAAGTGGATCCAGAAACAGGCTATGTCATAGATTTGAAATTGCTGAGCGATTTGGTAAAGAAAGAAGTATTGAACAGATTTGACCACAAAAACTTAAATCTAGATGTGCCAGAATTTACCAACCTAAACCCAACTGCCGAAAACATTGCCATAGTGATTTACAACCTCATGAAGGCAAAATTAGATGCTCGCTACGCCTTGCAAATAAGGCTGTACGAAACTGAAAGAAATTTTGTAGAATATCCTTGTTCCTAAACCATGCACGACCACGACGACGATCATATAAGCACCTCTTCAGAAACTCCGCTGCGTGCCGACGCTTTTCAGCTCGACGACGAGTTAAAGATGGAATTGATAGAGAAACATTTTAAAGAAATCATGCACATTTTGGGGCTAGACCTATGCGACGATAGCCTTAAAGGTACGCCTAAGCGAGTGGCCAAAATGTACATCAAAGAAATATTCAGCGGGCTGAATCCAGCCAATAAGCCGAAAATTAAATTGTTTGACAACAAGTACAAATACAATGAAATGTTGGTGGAGAAAAACATCACATTTTTTTCTAATTGCGAACATCATTTTGTACCCATTTACGGCAAGGCACACATTGCCTACATATCAAGCGGCAAGGTAATAGGACTTTCCAAATTGAACCGTATAGTACAGTATTTTGCCAAACGCCCACAAGTACAAGAGCGAATGACCGTGCAGATAGCCAATGAATTAAAAATAATATTAGAAACTGAAGATATAGCGGTGTATATAGACGCACAACACATGTGCGTATCGTCGAGAGGGGTAGGCGATGTAAACAGCACTACAGTTACCAGCTACTACGCTGGCAAATTTCTAAACCATGATACCAGAGCTGAGTTTTTATCTTCGATTAGGTAAACAGATAAATTTCAGCAAGATTCCGTGAAATGATAAATTTAGCATAAACCTACATGCTTAATTTAAAAAAGTAGATTATTGTTACCACTTCAATAATTTTACAATACTTTAAAAAATGACTGAATTAGATAACATAAGTCCGCTCGCAGATAAATTATCTGCCCTTATCAATGTAGCCAAATCTTATGTAGCTAAGGTGGTGAATAAAGGTATGGTGTTGCTTTATTGGAACATAGGCAAAACTATACAAGAAGAATTTATTAAAGATAATAGGGCAGAATATGGTAAGCGAATTGTGCAGACAGTGTCTGCACAATTGGTAAGTAGTTTTGGGAAAGGTTATAGCGAACGTAATTTGTGGCAAATGCTTCGCTTTTACAACTTTTTCCCTGAAGAAACAACTGTTACCTCAGTGCTGACACAATTAAGTTGGAGTCATATCGTAGAAATCTTAAAGCAAAAAGAACATATAAAAAGAGAGTTTTACATTACTATGTGCGTCAATGAGGGGTGGAGTGTAAGAGAGTTAGGAAATAAAATAGACAGCATGCTTTTTGAACGAACTGCAATTAGTAAAAAACCAGAAGATACCATTTACTACGACCTCAAAAAACTTCGAGAAGAAAAAGAAATGAGCGTAGAATTGTTTTTAAAAGACCCTTATATGTTAGATTTTTTGGGTTTAAAGGACACCTATAACGAAGCCGACTTAGAAACTTCTATTTTGGTAGAATTGCAACAATTTATTTTAGAATTTGGAAGTGATTTCTCGTTTTTGGCAAGGCAAAAACGAATTACTATAGATGAAGAAGATTACTATATTGACTTGCTATTCTACCATAGAAAATTGAAACGATTGGTAGTTCTTGAATTAAAATTGGGGAAATTCAAACCAGAGCATAAAAGCCAATTAGAACTTTATCTTCGTTGGCTTGACAAATATGAAAAACAAGATGGTGAAAAGACACCTATAGGAATATTGCTTTGTAGTGAAAAAAGTGATAAAATGATAGAATTACTAGAGTTAGATAAATCTGGAATACATGTGGCTACGTATTTAACCGAGTTGCCGCCAATTGAATTATTTAAATTAAAATTGCAGCAGTCAGTAGATGAGGCCAAGCGTCGATTAAAAACAGCAGGTAACGAAAAATAGCGCAAATTTGATTTTCTGAAAAAGTTAGATTATTGCTAAAAAAATCTATAGGAAGATAAAAAATAATTGAAGTTAGCAAATATACATCGACTCGCAGATTTGATAATTTATTACATTTACCAAACGCTATCAAAGTTGGGAATAAAAAGTAATTGTTTGTTTTTAAATATTTTAGAACCGAATTAATATGGAAGATGTAAAATTTAAAAATGAGGATTATCTGGATTCAAAATACTGGATTTGGGGAATTTTCTATTTCAATAAAAATGACAAGCGTATTTTTCCTCCTAAGAGAATAAAGCAAATGGGATGGACAGTAAATTTTGCCAATCCAATTTCCGTAGGTGTATTAATTGCTACACTTACGATTATTTATTTTGTTGTAAGTAGCAATTAACCATTCTGATTTTTTGAATGATAGCTTTAAATTAAAGATTCCTGATACAAATAATCTAATAATTGAAAAAATCGTAGCAATTTTACATGCTTTACGATTTCATTAAATTCACATGCGCATCTCTATCCAAGGAGGTAAGGCCTCATTTCACGACATAGCAGCACATCAATATTTTGGAAACGAAATAGAAACGGTCTATCGCAATTCGTTCAAAGAAATATGCGACGACCTACAAGAAGGCACTGTAGACTACGCCGTAATGGCCATAGAAAATTCTATTGCCGGAACAATTCTTAGCAATTATGGATTAATTAAAAAATACGATTTCAAAATCATAGGCGAGATTCAGTTGCGGATAGAAATGAATTTGATAGCACTGAAAGCTACTGCAATAAAAGACCTTAAAGTAGTTCGCTCGCACTACATGGCATTGCTTCAATGCGAGCAATTTCTTGCCCAGCACCCACATATCAAAATAGAAGAATACCACGATACAGCAGATAGTGCTAAAAAGATTAAAGAAGAAAATGAGCCATTTGCAGCAGCGATAGCAGGTCGCATGGCTGCCGATGTGTACGATATGGAGGTACTGGCCGCTGGAATAGAAACAGAAAAAAGAAATTTTACCAAATTTTTTATCCTCACCAAAGACAAAAAACACAAAGTAGAAAACCCACAAAAAGCAACGCTCAGTTTCCAGCTACCAAATAAAGTAGGTGCATTGGCAACATTGCTTAGTGTGGTGGTGAACAATGGCATCAATCTTACCAAGATACAATCTATTCCCATTCTGGGTAGACCCGATGAATATGATTTCTTTGTAGAATGCGAATGGACCGATTACGAAGATTTTCGCCGCAGCATTGCCATCAATTCTATAGTACACGAGTTAAAAATTTTAGGAGAATACAAAAAAGGAAACACCATATATGATTATTCCCAAGGCAGAACGATTGAATGAAGTTAAAGAATATTACTTCGTACGCAAACTAGAAGAAATTGCAGCATTGAACAAAGCGGGCAAAAACGTCATTAGCTTTGGCATAGGCAGCCCCGATTTAAGACCTTCTGAAACAACCATAGATGCATTGGTAGAAACTGCCAGAAGGCCTGATGCACATGGCTACCAACCCTATCGCTCATTGCCTACACTAAGACAAAAAATGGGCGAGTTTTACGAATCTACTTATGGCGTAAAATTGAATGCCGACACTGAAGTATTGCCATTGATGGGTTCCAAAGAAGGGATATTGCATCTTTCTATGGCGTTTCTAAACCCTGGCGACGAAGTACTGGTTCCCAATCCTGGCTACCCAGCATATACCTCGTTAAGCAAAATGGTGGGAGCAAATATCCGCTACTACGACCTTACAGAAGCCCAAAACTGGTATCCAGACTTTGATGCATTAAGAAAGCAAGACCTGTCCAAAGTAAAAATCATGTGGGTAAACTATGCACACATGCCTACTGGGACAATGGCTACCAAAGAAATGCTTGCCGAATTGATTGCATTTGCCACGGAAAAGAAAATATTGATTTGCTATGATAACCCATACAGCTTGGTATTAAATAAAGAGCAAGCACTAAGCGTATTTTCGGTAGAGGGTGCAAAAGAAGTAGCCGTAGAGCTTAATTCGCTAAGCAAGTCGCACAACATGGCTGGCTGGCGTGTAGGCATGATGCTGGGTAAAGAAGAATACCTCAATGCAGCACTAAGCATCAAAAGCAACATAGATTCTGGAATGTTTCTAGGCATACAGCAAGCCGCTATTAAAGCACTAGACAATACAGCAGAGTGGCATGCAAAAAGAAATGAAATCTATGCCGAGCGTAGAAACTGGATTTACAAAATATTGGATTTGCTAGAATTTCAGTACGACCGCAATCAAGTAGGCTTGTTTGTCTGGGCAAAACCAATAGACGCAGCGAAAACAGGCGACATCGCTACATTTGTAGACAAATTACTACACACCAGTTTCG
>JAAFID010000072.1 GCA_013297765.1 Cytophagales bacterium
ATCTGTGCTCTCTCATGAAATGGGACATTGCTTAGGATTATTTCACACATTTCATGGCAGTCTTTATGTCAATGAGGGAGGATGCGAAGAGTTTGTTAACCAGTCAAATGCTACTACTTGCGGAGACTTTATTGCAGATACACCTGCCGACTTTCAGTTCCTATATAACTTTGCGAATCAGACAACCTGTACCTATAACAATACCACTTACAAAGATAGCCAAGGAGCTTTATATCAGCCTAATCCTAAACTATTCATGGCGTATACATTTCCTAATTGTATGACTATTTTTACAGCAGGTCAAGCTCAAAGAATGCGAGATATGATTCAAAACACATCTGCACTTAAAGCAAGGACAACTACATTGGTTGCATCATATGGTACTTCTGGACAGACTACTGCTGCACCGTGCGCTTCGGCACGTCAAACCATCGTATTTAAATCAAATGCTTTATTTTCTAATAATTGGTGGGTAAATGCATATGGAAATGCAACGATCAAATTGAATGATAAAATGAAATATACTGACGGGAGACTAGCGTATAGTGGTACTAATACTCAAGAATTAAAAATTCTAGAATTGACTAGTACCAATTCTAATGGGTACTATTTTGTAAAAGTTGGAGCATGTTCCTCAAATTCTTTACACTTATCAGTAAATAATAGATGTAGAAGTGGCTCCGATGAAGAATTTATTACTGATGTAATTCTATCTCCGAATCCAGCTCAAGATTTTATATCAATTTCATTACCATCCGATAATGAATCTACTATAAAAATATATAATTTAAAAGGTGTGATGGTAGAAAACAGAACCTTTAATACATACACTATTTCTATGAATACTCAACATCTTGAAAACGGTATCTATATGATAGCCATAACTCAAAATGGAAACGTTACTAAAAAGACACTTTCCTTACAAAAATAAATTCTCGAAAAATTAAAGGAAACTTAATCGGTTTCCTTTAATTAACATTTCAGTCGAGCATCAAATATATCCCTAATCAGTTGCTCTCCAGCAGAGCTGATGTCCGTTTGGCTTGATTATGTAAAAATATATAAAGTAATCTGCTAAAAAATAAATGTAAAAAATAAATAGCCTACTTTTTGTCCACTTGAAAAAAATACCTTGAAAACAGCCTACTTTTTGTCCATTACTCCTAGGATTTAAATTTCCCATAAAATCGGTTATTTTTAAATAACTAATTACAAGGTATTATGGCATTACCCCAAAAAAAGCATGCATCTTCTCCCAAATATGTTAGCCCTAGCCAGACTGTTTTGGCAGGTTTTGAGTCTCCATTTTCACAAAAGTTAGATCCAGGCAACCGCTGGATTTTACTCGCCCATCGCATCCCTTGGGACAAAATTGTAGGCCAATACAACAAACAAATGTCTGGCTCTAGCGAAGGCCGACCGCCGCTGAGCGGCCGTATTGCTATTGGTGCCATTATCATCAAACACATCAACAATTGGGACGACAGAGAAACCATCATGCAGATTCAGGAAAACATGTACCTGCAATATTTTTTAGGCTTTGACAGTTTTAGTACTGCACCTGTTTTTGATGCATCCTTGTTTGTGGAAATCCGCAAACGCATGACCGATACCGTGCTCAACGCCATCAACGAAGAAGTTGTACGCAGCTACCTTGCACCTCCGCCGTCTTTAAAGACCATTGACCAAAACCAAACACCACCTTCCGACATACCGCCCAAAGACAAAGAAGACAACAGCCCCCCTAATGGTTCAGAGGCTACTGCACCTAAGCATTGGGGACGTATGATCACAGATGCCACTGCCTGTCCTCAAGATATTGCGTATCCCACCGATTTGAACCTGCTCTCAGAGGCAAGAGAGAAAACAGAACTTTACATCGACATGCTCTTTGTTGATTTGGCCAATGGTGAGTTGAAGAAGCCTCGTACCTATCGCCAGAAAGCCCGTAGAGATTACTTGAGCGTTGCTAAAAACAAGAATAAATCTAAAAAGACAATTCGAAAAGCAATTGGCAAACAACTGCGGTATCTGAGAAGAAATCTTAAGAATATTCACCTGCTGCTAGATGCGTACCAGCTTCAACAAAGGATTTTTCCCTTTGAGCATAGCATCCAACGCTATCTTTGGATTATACACACCCTCTACGAGCAGCAACATCAGATGCACAGCACCTTCAGCCATAGTGAGAGGATAGAATTGTGAGCCTGCATCAACCTCACGTACGCCCTATTCCTAGAGGCAAGACCAACGCAAAGATAGAATTTGGAGCAAAGATAGAAGTAAGTCTGGTCAATGGTTTTGCTTTCTTAGACGAACTATCATGGGATGCCTTTCACGAGGGTAACCACCTGATGAAATACATTGACAATTACAAAAGACGATTTGGGTATTACCCTAAAGAAGTGTTAGCAGATGGGATCTTCTCTAACCGAGAAAATCGAAGGAAGCTGAAAGAAGTAGGGATAAGGCTGCTGGCCAAACCCCTAGGCAGACCTAGCAAGACGGCGGTAAAAGAATACATAAGACCGGGAAAGCGAAATCCAATAGAAGGAAAGTTTGGACAAGGTAAAACAGCCTACGGTTTAGGTTGTATCAAAGCCCGACTCAAAGCCACCTCCCAATCCTGGATAGCATCCATTGTACTGGTTCTAAACCTCGTGAAATTAGCGGGGTTGAACTTGTATTGCCTTCACGTTACTAAAATAAAATACTGCTTAGAGACAGTAACATCGATACTCAAATCAAAACCGTATGAGAGGTGCAATATTCCTAGACTCTCATACGGCTTTTTCTGAGTTTTTCAGCAGACCCTAATTAAAACTTAGCAAAGAAATAGTTAAAACTGTTATTAGTTCAATATTATTTAATAACTACAATTTTTCTGTTTTCTGTTTTACCATCAAAACTCAATCTCAATAGATACAATCCAGATTGTACATCTGATATATTAATTTCAGATTTTTGAGTTAAGATTTCCTCACTAGCGACTGCTTTTCCATCTTTGTCAATTATTGAATAGCTTGCAGATTGCATAAATGGAATTGCTATTTCCATAATATTGGAGGCTGGATTTGGAGAAACTGAAATAGAAGATATTTCTTCTTCTATTTCTCCTTCACGAGACCCGCATGTTCTTCCCGTTAGCACTGTTACATTATTAGATGCTAAAGAACTACATGCTCCATTTTTTATTTTTACTGAATAGGTTCCTCCATCTAGGCTGGTAACTGGAAGTCCATTAGTATGCCAAGATAGAACGCAATTACCACATCCACTATAAGTCCAATCATAGGTGTATGCCGAACCAGTATTAACATTTATTTTTGTATTTTTTAAACAAGTTTGACATGTAGTACTGGTAACCCCTAAACTATATAATTTTTGATTACAAGCCATGGAAATAATTGGGGTAGGTAGAGCATATATTGTAAAAGCACGTGTAGTGGTGTATCCTGTAGAATAATCAATTATTCTAATTTCATAATCTCCAACTACCTGATTACATGGTATTTGCCAGTTATATCCGTTACTATATCTCAAAGAACTATATGGAATATTGGTGGCAATTGTCGAATTATAAACGCCATCTTTATATAAATGGATATTAGCACTGGTTGACACATTACAATCTCCTGGACAACACACAAGGTAATCCACATAGATATTACCGATTGAACCAACATATCCATTTCCATTAATAAATGCTGTCCAACAAATTCCAGCAGATGCTTTAAAAGTTGAAAATAAAAATAACGAGAAAATGAGTACTAGTTTTAGTTTTTTCATAATAAAATAAGTTTTAGATTAAATAATTTTTGAATAAGACAAATATAATTTATGACAATTAAAAAAACAAATAGTAAGGTTAAATTACTGTTAAATCACATGATATCCTGTAAGATTAATAATATTTAGTAATTATATCCAAAAATATAAATTATGAGTAAAGTTTAATTTTACTTCCCAGCATTGATAACTATGAAGAGGAAAGTAGATGAGTAATAGAAAAATTGATTATTTGTGTTTTTTACAAAGATATCTTTGGTAAATAACACAAAATAAATATTGCTTATAGAACCATAACTATCAAATAAATAAACAAAATATCATTTTAGGTGTTATTTTAACTTTCTTATTCCCTCGCTGACAAACTGTCGCTAATCACTAAGTTTTTGTATATTTGTAGTTCTATTCTATACCATGACCACACGAATCAAAGACCTAGATATATTGCCTAGTGCAGCAGAAAAAGAGTACTGCGAATTGCCCAAAATTTCGCTAGACCAGCATACAGGCAACAACAGAAAATTATATATAGAAAGCTACGGTTGCCAAATGAACTATTCTGATAGTGAAATAGTAACGGCCGTAATGCATGCCAATGGATTTGATACTACTTCGCAGCCTCAACTTGCCGATGTGATATTTCTCAACACCTGCTCTATTCGTGAGAATGCTGAGCAAAAAGTTTGGAAACGATTGAAAGAATTTAACATTCTAAAAAGAAAAAATCCGCAACTGACCATAGGAATACTGGGTTGTATGGCCGAGCGGTTAAAAACCAAATTTCTGGAGCAAGAAAAAATTGTAGATATCGTTGCTGGGCCAGATGCCTACAGAGATTTGCCCAAATTAATCAACGATGTAAACGAAGGCAGCAAAGCGGTAAATGTGTTTTTGTCCAGAGAGGAAACGTACGCAGACATTACGCCTGTGCGGCTCAACAGCAACGGCATCACAGCACTTATCTCCATCATGCGGGGTTGCGACAACATGTGTTCGTTTTGTGTAGTACCCTATACCAGAGGTCGAGAGCGTAGTCGCGATGTGCATTCTATTGTTGCAGAAGCACAAGATTTATACGACAGAGGATATAAAGAAGTAACGTTGCTAGGGCAAAATGTAGATTCCTACAAATGGCAATCGGCTGATGGTATAGAGAAAGTTAACTTTGCACAATTGCTAGAGCGTGTAGCCCTTGTAAACCCTGAATTGCGGGTACGGTTTTCTACCTCGCACCCCAAAGACATTACCGACGAGGTGCTTTACGCCATCAAAAGGCATGACAATATCTGCAATTACATACACTTGCCAGCCCAAAGTGGAAACAATCGTATTTTAGAATTAATGAACCGTACCTACGACCGTGAGTGGTACCTAGGCAGAATAGAAGCCATCAACCGAATCATAGGCACAGACTGCGGTATCAGTACCGACATTATCACGGGTTTTTGTAGCGAAACAGAAGAAGAGCACCAAGACACCCTTTCGCTGATGCAGCAAGTGCGGTACCACTTTGCCTACATGTTTTCATACAGCGAAAGACCTGGCACACCTGCTGCAAAAAAATTGGCCGACGATGTACCCGAAAGTGTGAAACAACGTCGATTGGTAGAAATCATAGACATGCAAGCAAGCACTTCTAAAGCTCGAAACCTAGAGGAAATAGGCAAAATACATCGGGTATTGGTAGAGGGTTTTTCTAAAAAATCTACTGAGCAACTGATGGGCAGAAATACCCAAAATACGGTAGTGGTATTTGACAAAAAACACTATCAAATGGGGCAATATGTAAATGTACAAATCACCGATTGCACTCGTGGAACATTGATGGGGCAAGGGATAGACTAAATCAATATGACTATAAACGAAGAAGTTCAAAGTATAAAGCAACGATTTGGAATTATTGGCAATGCTGCTACACTAAACCATGCGGTGCAAATAGCCATTCAAGTTGCCCCTACTGATATGACGGTATTAATTACGGGCGAAAGCGGAAGCGGTAAAGAATCATTTTCCAAAATTATACACTCGCTAAGTGTACGTAAACATGGCCAGTTCATCGCCATCAATTGCGGTGCTATTCCTGAAGGAACTATAGATTCAGAATTATTTGGTCATGAAAAAGGCTCTTTCACTGGTGCACACGAGGCACGCAAAGGATATTTTGAAGTAACCAATGGCGGTACTATTTTTCTTGATGAAATAGGCGAAATGCCACTAAGCACACAGGCTAGACTGCTTCGTGTATTGGAAAATGGAGAATTTATAAAAGTAGGTGCCTCTAAAGTATTGAAAACCGATGTACGTGTGGTGGCAGCAACTAATGTCAATTTATACGATGCGGTGCAAAAAGGAAGATTTCGGGAGGATTTGTACTATCGCCTAAATACAGTGCCTATCTATGTACCGCCGCTAAGAGAGCGGGAAGCAGATATTGATTTGCTATTCAAAAAATTTGCAGGAGATTTTTCAGAAAAATACAGAATGTCGCCCGTAAAGCTCAATGAAGAGGCCAAGGCCGAGTTGATGCGGTTTAGATTTCCAGGCAACATTCGTCAATTGAAAAACTTGGTAGAGCAAATTTCTGTACTAGCCAAAAGTAGAGACATTACCAAAGAGGTATTTTTGCAATACCTACCTGACCACGGCAAGACTACCCCCATGCTACTCAAAGATAATTTGGGTGGTAAAGACGATATTTCTGAAAGAGATATTTTGTACAAAATCCTTTTCGACATGAAAAGAGACATGAACGAATTGAAAAAAATGGTGCTAGAAGTAGCACAGAATGGAGGAGGCGATGGTCAATTTGTAAAAGAACATGCAGAGCTGTTTGAAGAGCTGTCGAAAGACATGAACAAAGAAAACAATTACAGCCCATTTGTATTCAAATCTGCAGAACCTAAGCAAATAGAAATAGAAAAAATAGAAGATGTAACGCACGAACCCGAAGAAGAATCACTTTCGATAGAGCGAAAAGAAAAAGAATTGATATTGAAAGCACTAAAAAAGAATAAGAACAAAAGGAAATATGCCGCACAAGATTTGGGCATTTCGGAACGTACGCTTTACAGAAAAATCAAAGAATACGCTATTGAAGAATAGTATTGATAAAAAATTATAACATTCAATAAATGCAGAAAATATATTTTATAATATTGTCTATATCAATGATGGCACTAAGTAGCTGTGGCATATATTCGTTGAAATCGGGCAGTATTCCTGTAGAGGTAAAAACCATAAGTATCGACAACGTGTACAATGAAAGAGGCGGCGGACCAGCAAACATTTCGCAGTTATTTACCGAGAAAATAAAAGGTTACTATCAACAAAATTCTCGTTTGCAAATCATCAAAAGCAATGGCGACTGGCAGCTAGAGCCAAAGATTGTAGGTTACGACCTTACGCCGGTAGCGCCTATTGGTGGGTCGCAGAACCAAAGTAGTTCGTTTAACCGCCTTACCATTCGGCTACAAGTAAAGTTTACCAATACCCTAGACGAAAAAGCCAACTTTGATCAAAGTTTTAGTTTCTTTGAAGATTATGCCAAAGACCAATCGCTGGCAAGCATAGAAACAGAATTGATAGATAGAATAAGTGAAAAAATAGTATTTGATATATTTAGTAAAACCACTTCAAACTGGTAATTTGAACGCTCAAGAAAAAACCTTTAATGAATAAACCTCGATTTTTAGAATTGGTGAGAGACCCCGACAAACTTGAATTTTTCGATTTGGAAAAATTAGAGGAAGTAGTGGCTAGTTTCCCCTATTTTCAGGCTGCCCACGTATTTATAGCCAAGATAGCCAAAGAGCAATCGAGTATGTTTGCTGCCGAGAAATTGAACCTAGCAGCGGTGTGTACATTGGATAGAAAAAATTTGAAAAGAATAATCCAGAGCAAGCCAAGAAAACTAACCGTTTTTGTAAACAGAGAAGAGCAGTTGCCCACCGTTGCCGATGCCACTGTAACTAATGTTGTAAGCGAAATAACTATCACAGCTTTAGAAACCACATCGGAGGTTGAGTCTACTGAGCTGGCAGAAGATATTAAAGTTGTTAAGGAACTACCGAGTAAACCGACAGAAGAAACAGAAGAAACAAAAGAAATTGCCGCAGATATAAATAAAAAGATTGAACAAGAAATAACGGAGAACATTGAGAAAGAGGAGGTAAATCAAGAATTTGATGAAGAAAAAGTTATCGAAGAAATTAAAGCATCAACGGAAATTCTTGCTGAGGAAATTGAAGCTACCAAGCCTATAGAAGCAGCACCAGTAAACGACTTCTATTCAGAATTAGAGAAAAATTTGGAGCAACTGCGTCAAGCGAAATTAGAAGCTGGTTTGCAAAAGCCTAGTGTAGAAAATGTCGTGGAAGATGCGAATATAAAAGCTCCCATGGTGCTAGAGCCGACTGATGATGTAAGGGAAACCCCAGTGCACCCAATAGAAAGTGTAGCTACAGAACTACCCCTTTCAACTTTAGAAAATAGCCGCCTTGACGATATTTTATTGCATACTATCAACGATAAAAATAAAATTGAAGGAAAAGATTTATTGATTGAATACTTTAATTTTCTAGAGCAAAAACGCAAAGAAAGGGAAAGCAATAAAAAATCTGTCACTACTATTATTGATAAATTTATCGCTGAAGAGCCTACCATACCCAAGTTGAAAGCCGACAAACGAAAAGAGCCTTTGGTTGATTTGGCTGAAAAGTCGGTAAAGCCCAAGGGTATTGTTTCAGAAAATTTTGCTAAAATACTCGTGTTTCAGGGCAAAGAGGAAAAGGCAATAGAAATGTATGAAGCATTGATTTTGAAAAATCCCGAAAAAAAGGCTTACTTTGCAAACTTGATTTTAGAATTAAAAAATAAAAATACCTAACCCAATGATTTCAATAATTGTAAGTTTAATCGTTTTAGTTGCCATTCTTTTGGTAATATCTGTTCTAGTACAAAACCCTAAAGGTGGCGGTGTTGCTAGCGGTTGGGGCATTAGTACCAACCAATTTGGTGTTCGCAAAACCACCGATTTTTTAGAGAAATCTACTTGGGTATTGGTTGCATTGCTATTGGTATTGAGTATTTCTGCAAACTCGCTGTACACCCCAAACGATGGTGAAGCGTCGGATGTGCCTACCAGCATTAATGTAGAGAAAGCACAAGAAAACAAATCTAAAATGCCAGCCGCTGCTCCAGCACCATCTGCTGCACCAGCAAATAAAGAAGCTACACAGCCTGCTGCAACTGCACCAGAGCAAAAATAACATTACAACAAAACAGAACAAGCCGATAATTTCAAAAAAAGTTATCGGCTTTTTTATGAACTATACATTTAAAAAGAGATGATATGAAAATAAGAGCGATAGTAACAGGAGCATCGGGTATGGTGGGCGAAGGCGTATTGCTAGAATGCTTAACCCATCCAGATGTAGAAACAGTATTGGTGATAGGGAGAAAACCTTGTGGTATGGTACACCCAAAACTAAAAGAAATTATTCACCAAGATTTTTTTAATCTTGCACCTATTTCACATGAGTTTTCAGGCTACAACGCTTGCTACTGCTGCCTTGGCGTATCGTCTATAGGCATGAAAGAACCCGAATATTTTCGCCTTACCTACACGCTTACCATGCACATTGCTACTGTACTTAGCGAACAAAATAAAGACATGGTATTTTGCTATATCTCTGGTGCAGCAACCGACAGTACTGAAAAAGGCAGCTCGATGTGGGCAAGGGTAAAGGGGAAAACTGAAAATGATTTAATGAAATTGCCATTTAAAAAAGTGTACAATTTCAGACCAGGCATGTTGAAACCCACAGAAGGAATGAAAAATACACTATCATACTATTCCTATATTGGTTGGCTGTACAAACCCTTGAGATTGGTATTTCCGCAATGGGTAAGCACCCTCAAAGAACTAGGCCTAGCCATGATCAACGCCAGTAGCAAAGGATACAACAAAAATATATTGGAAGTAAAAGACATTGTAGCACTAGCAAAAGGGTAGCGAACAAAAACAAAAAATCAATATATTTACCTACTAAAATTCATCAAAAAATTATTTCAATATGATTAAAGAAATTTCAGTGACCGAACTAAAAGCTGCCATAGACAGCCATGAAAATATTCAGATAATAGATGTGCGTGAGCCCCATGAACACGATGCAGCAGCTATTGGCGGTACTTTGATACCCCTAGGAACGTTGCCCGACCATGTAGGGCAAATCTCAAAAGATAAAAAAGTAATCGTTCATTGCCGTAGTGGCAAACGTAGCGAAAATGCTATTCGTTTTTTAGAATCCAATTTTGGGTTTGAAAACCTTTACAATCTTAGAGGCGGCATCTTAGCTTGGAAGGGCGAGATAGATCCTTCGCTCAATGTTTCTTAGTTGCTAGAATTTAACGTCATCAAAAAAGGGATTGCAAATGAATGATTGCAATCCCTTTTTTGTGATATATCTATACATACTTTACTTTGTAATCCCTGCCCAATCATCGGTACGGAAGGGTAAAGCGGGCAAGCCTTCTTTGGTAAAAAGGTTGCACGGCTCAGGGTTATCGGCCCACATATACCGCACTGCTGTTGGCGTGGCAACTTCTTTAGGGCAATCTATGACTATAGTATTATCTTCTAAATAGGCTTTTGCAGGGTGAAATTTTTTGTCTGTCCCTGCCATTAAAAAATTCTTTACATACTGCCCACCACGAACTATTAGGCCTGTGCCAGTTTCTTTAAAATGAATTCGCACACGTAATCCTTCATTTTCCATTTTTTGAAACTGTGGGCTGTAGGGCAACACATATTTATCTTCATAGGCAATTTTCATGGCCAGTAGCGAAAGTCTTTTGCCCACATCTTGTTTGTTTTTGGGGTGAATGTCATTAGGGTCGCCAATGTCTATGGCCGTTGCCATACCAGTATTGGGTAGCGATAGGGTCATGGCTTGTGCCTCACGTAGCTCTGCCCACTGGCTTTGCCAAGGCGTAGCGACAAGAACTGGATTGGCTTTGAAGTTTGCCAGTTGCACATATAGGAATGGAAAATCTGCATTCCACGCCTTCCGCCAATCTTTGATAAGGGCAGGAAATAGTCTGCGGTATTGTAGTGCTTTGCCCGCATTAGACTCGCCTTGATACCATATCGCCCCTTTTATTTTGTAATTAAGAATAGGAAAAATCATGGCATTGTACACCGAACTAGGCTTCCAGCCTGCATTGTAGGAAAAATCGGGAGGGTAAAATTTGGCCATCTTTTTAAAATCGTAGCCTACTTTGTAGTGCCACTCGCCCGAAATAGGTATTTCAAAATCTTTGCCTTTGATTTTTATATTTCCCGTAATGCCACCACCGCCACCATGATCTATTATCCTCACGGCGATGATGTTTTTACCCTCTTTCGCAGCACCTACAGGTATTTTATAAACCCTAGCAGCGTCAAACTTATCTTGCGTACCTACCACAGAGCCGTTGAACCAAGTCACATCCATATCGTCGATATTGCCCAAGTCCAGTTCTAGTTCTTGATTTACTGCCGATGCTGGCAATGTAATTTCTTTTCTAAACCACACAATACCATCTAAATCGCCTAACCCAGCAGCATTCCAGTCGCCAGGAACTTGCATTGTTTTCCAATCTTTATCACTTTGATGCCATTCGTACCATTTCGGTTTATTTTCCTGAAAGCCTTCATCGGCATCTCTAGCTTCGGCTACCCATTTGTCTAAATCTCTGATGCGGATATTTTGTTGTTTTATTTTTTCTATATTGTCTAGTTCGATTTTTTTGTATTCTTCATATATTTCTGGAAAATCTTTCAACCCCTCGGGTGACATCCACACCTCGGCTGGCGAACCACCCCAGTTGCTGCCTAGCAAGCCAATGGGAACTTTATATTTTGAATACAACTCTTTAGCAAAGAAATACCCTACTGCCGAAAAATCGCTTAGATTATCGCTATTGGCGACCTTCCAGCCACTGGAGAAAAATTCGTCAAATGGTTTTGATGTAGAGGTTTCTTTAATTTTTATGTGTCGTATTTGACTATAATTTTTCACCAAATCATATTCTGTTTTGTACATGGTGCCACATTGAATCATTTTCCAATCCATGTTTGATTGGCCACCACACAACCACACGTCGCCTATTAATATGTTTTTTAGTACAATATCGTTTTCGCCTTTCAGCAGCATTTCGTAAGGGCCACCAGCTTGCATGGCAGGAAAGGTGAGCATCCACTTTTTATCTGCCCCCGCAACTGTTTCTAGGGTTTTACCATTGAAGGTCACCGTTACTTTTTCCTCTTTATCGGCCCAGCCCCACACCTTCAATTCGGTATTTCGCTGTAGCACCATATTATCGCCTATCAATGGTGGCAGTTTTATTTCAGCACTAGAAACCAATGAAATAAAAAGAAAAGTAAAGAAAGGAATAGTAAATTTTTGTATCATGGAAAAGTTAAGAAATCGAAATTTTAATAAAGAAAATTACAGAAATGGAAATTAAAATTTTTAAATGATTATTTTTCTGCATAATTGATTTTTTTGGTACATCTATTACATGATACCATGATAGCAAAAACTATGACAGTAATTGCGATATGAATACAGTAGAAGTAAGGTATTGGAATAAACTAACCAACAAGATAATAAAAGAAAAATTGACAAATAAAAAAGGACTAACAGCAATTGCTATTAGTCCTTGTATGGGTTGTGGTGATGAATGGAATCGAACCATCGACACAAGGATTTTCAGTCCTTTGCTCTACCAACTGAGCTACATCACCGATTAAGGTTTGCAAAAGTAGTTATTTATTTTCTTTTCGCAAATGTTAAGTCAATTTTATTTAAAAATAGATTTAATTGTTTTATTATCAATCCAAGAATACTAGTGCTATTGATGACAGTGTTAAAAAAAATTAGAGTGAAAAATGCATTTTTGTTAAATAATTAAAAATTTATTTAATGTGTAAATACACAGAACTAAATAATGAGAATCAATTGCGGTAGAGAAGATGAAAGATGAAATTTTAATTACCCCTAATGAAAATACATCTTGTTTGCAAGCAAACTAAAAATCATCTCCTCTACCTTACAATTGTTTAACCCCAAAACGCACTAATGCGTTTCTTAAAATTAATAAATTTTAGTTTGATAAAAATGATTTTCACAAAAAACATTTTATTTATAAACTAAATTGCCATTCAGAAATACAAAACTGCACCAATATTTTCTTGCGAATTTATTTGTTTGGTAGTCAATATTGCAATTATTTTATTTATAAACAACAGTTAAACATGTTAAAAATTATCCATCCGTACATCTTAAAGCACCAAGAAAGGTTCGTTGCAGAACTGTTCAACTTACTACGCATACCTTCTATAAGTGCCGACAAAAGCTATCGACAAGATGTATTCCGCACTGCAGATTTTGTAAAACAACAATTAATAAACGCAGGGGCAGATCATGTAGCCATTATGCCTACAGCGGGCTACCCTGTAGTGTATGGAGAGAAACTGATTGACCCAACAAAGCCAACTGTACTCGTATATGGGCATTACGATGTACAACCAGCAGACCCATTAAATCTTTGGGATAGTTTACCTTTTGAGCCTCAAATTAGGGATGGAAAAATATTTGCTCGAGGGGCTTGCGATGACAAAGGGCAAATGTATATGCATATAAAAGCATTGGAAACACTGCTCCAAACCCAGCAATTGAATTGCAATATCAAATTTATGATTGAGGGAGAAGAGGAAATAGGGTCTGATAATTTGGAAAAATTTGTACAGCAAAATACCGATTTGCTGAAAGCCGATGTAATTCTTATATCTGACACTGGTATTATATCCAATGATTGTCCTTCAATAACGGTTGGACTAAGAGGGCTAAGCTATTTGGAAGTTGAAGTAACAGGCCCAAAAAGAGACCTACATTCTGGCTTGTATGGCGGGGCCGTCGCCAATCCTATTAATGTACTTTGTACTATGATTGCCTCACTTAAAAACGAAAACAATCATATTACCATCCCACATTTTTATGATGATGTAGCTGAACTTTCTGCAGAAGAAAGGGCTTTGATGAATGAAGCACCATTCGTACTAGAAGACTATAAAAAAGCATTGGATATAGAGGAAGTAATGGGCGAAGAAGGCTATACTACCCTAGAGCGTGTTGCAATACGACCTACATTAGATGTAAATGGAATATGGGGAGGGTACATTGGCGAAGGTGCAAAAACAGTATTGCCCTCTAAGGCTTATGCCAAAATATCCATGCGACTAGTTCCTAATCAAAGTTCTGCAAAAATTTCAAAATTATTTGCAGCCCATTTTAAATCTATAGCTCCTAAAAGTGTGAAGGTAAAGGTAACCCCACACCATGGTGGTGAACCCGCCGTAACGCCAACTGACACCAAAGCATACAAGGCAGCCAGCAAAGCGTTTGAGTGTACATGGGGAAAAACTCCAATACCTATGCGTGAGGGAGGCAGCATTCCCATTGTCAATTTATTTGAACGAACACTGGGTATAAAAACTTTATTGATGGGCTTTGGCCTAGACGAAGACGCTATACACTCGCCAAATGAAAGTTTTAGAGTTGAAAATTATTTAAAAGGAATAGAAACTATTGTTCAATTTTATAAATATTACTCCGAATAGATGATTATAAAAAAATTAAATTTAAAAAAAATAATTAAAACTATAAAAATTAATCACTTAAAAATAATAAAGCAACAATTAATTGCCACAAGTATAAATTTTGTTTAATAAATAAAAGATTTTATTAAACAAAAGATAAGTATTGATGTTATAATGTAAAGTTCAACAAATTTTAACATTAACATTTTATTCTTATGAAAAAACTTACCTACACTATTGCAGCTCTATTTGCCGCAATGACATTAGCAAACGCACAAGCTCGCTTGCAAGTAATTCACAACTGTGCAGACCCTGCGGCTGCTTCAGTCGATATTTATCTAAATGATGGTGCATTGCCATTGTTAGACAATTTTGCTTTTAGAAAAGCATCGGCATTTATTAATGCTCCAGCAGGTACACCAGTAAAAATAAGCGTATGTGCCCCAGATAGCAAAGATTCAAAAACGCCTCTTAAAACATTTACAGTGACCCTAGAGGATAAGAAAACTTACGTAGCTGTTGCCAGTGGTTTAGTTGGAACTGGTTTTTCAGCTAATCCAGATAAGAAGGAATTAGATTTTAACCTAATCATCAACGCCAAAGGTGCAGAGAAAGTAGTAGGTACACCAGAAGGTAAAGCAGTATCATTTGCTGTATTGCATGGTTCTACAGATGCACCTACAGTAGATGTTGAAGCATTGGGGGTAGGTACTTTGGTAAACAATGCTGCTTATGGTGCATTTACTGACTATCTTACTGTACCTGCTATGGAATATGTAATTAATATTAAAGATAGTACTGGAGAGGTATTGGTTGCTGCGTTTAAAGCTGACTTGACTAGTTTAGACAAAGGTGCAGCAGTTGTTTTTGCCAGCGGCTTTTTAGACCCCTCAAAGAATAAGACTGGAAAGCCTTTTGGCTTATTTGCAGCCTTACCTAACGGAACAGTATTAGAGTTAGGTGCTGCTGATAAAGCATTGCTTCAAGTAATTCACAATGCACCACAGAATGCCGCCGCCGCAGTAGATATATTTGTAAACGGAGGCTCATTTGCTAAAAACTTCAAATATCGTCAAGCGACCAAGTTTCAGTTGGTTCCTGCAGGAGTAGTATTGAATGTAGCAGTTTCTGCACCAGGAAAACCTGCTAACGATTCCTTGGCTAAATTTCCTGTTACACTTACCGCTGGTAAATCATACGTAGCTATTGCTACTGGTCTTGTAGGTGGAACTACCGCACAAAATCCTGATGGAATAAATACAGCATTCACTTTATTGGCTAAAGAAGGTGTAAAATATGTTGCTAAGCCAGGCAAAACAAGCCTGTACATCGTACATGGCTCACCCGATGCTCCTACTGTGGATGTAGTAGCAAGAAATGTCGTGGACTTAGTAAAAGGTGCACCTTTCAAAGCCATTACTAATGAGATTGAAGTACCTTCTGTTGATTATACTGTTGATATAAAAACTGTTGGAGCTGCAGCTACCACTGTAGCTTCTTTCTCTGCCCCTTTGTCTGCTCTCTCAGGGAAATCGGCAGTAGTTTTGGCTTCTGGCTTCCTAAGTCCTAAAAGTCCTGAAACAAATGCATTTGGACTTATAGCTGTACTAGCAGATGGTACTGTAATAACATTACCTTCTGTGCCTACATCAACTACAGCAGCAACTAATTTTGAAGGATTTAAAATATTCCCAATTCCTGCAAATGAAACATTATTCGTAAATCTGAACTCTGATTTTGCTATTAATGCAACATATCAAATGCTTGATATTACTGGTAGAGTAA
>JAAFID010000073.1 GCA_013297765.1 Cytophagales bacterium
TATTGAAGAATACAATATAAAAACGATTGCTGCTCGTGTGCTTGAGGTTTACAAAGCAGAACGAATGAAAAAAATAATTCCCACTTTCATTCCTATTTTAATGTACCACAAAATACCTAATACCCCTATTGACAGCACCCACCAGATATTTGTAACTAAAGAAAATTTTAGAAAACACCTCCAATTTTTCAAAAGAAGAAATTTAAAAACCATCACTTTCATAGATTATATTGCTGTTAGAAATGGACATCAGCCTAAGTCTATACTACCTACAAAGCCTATCATCATTACATTTGACGATGGTTATGTAGATAATTTGACCAATGCCTTACCACTTATGCAGCAATATGGTTACAAAGGAGTACTGTATCTTTTGGGCGATAATACGATGCTGCACAACACTTGGGATGCCGGCACAGAGAAGCAATTGGACAGCTTGATGACCTTGCCGCAGAAAAAGGAAATAGTAGATGCAGGTTGGGAAATAGGGGCACACAGCATGACTCATCCGCATTTAATGGCAATAAGCGACGAAGAGCTACAATATGAAATCATAGAAAGTAAAAACAAGCTAGAAGCAGACCTGCAAATAAAAATTTACTCCTTTGCCTACCCTTATGGCAGTGTAAATGAAAGGGTGAAATTGGCTTTAAAAAAAGCGGCAATACCGTTGGGAATAGCCACCGATACTGGCGGAGAATGTATAGAGGAAGATTTAATGCAAGTCTTCCGCATCAATATGTTTCCCAATGAAAGTACACTATCGCTATTCAAAAAAACAAGTACGTGGTACCGCAAATATTATCGATGGAAAAGGGGGAAGTGAGGAAAGAATGATGATTTATTAATCCCTCACCACTTTTTTAGTCACCATACGACCATTTTGATTCGGCAATATTTCAGCATAGAGCAAAAGAATTGCCACATTTAAAAATATAAAAGCAAGCATAGAGAGGAAATATGTTTTCGCAACACAATGATTTTTAGTTCAAAATAACTTTGAAAAATAACTGTACCAATCAGTATTCTGCGCCATTGCCATTCATTTGATTGGTTCACCTATCTTTCAACCTTCATCAATATACCTTTTGGTAATGGGGGCGTAGCTATCAATGCGGCGATCTCTTAAAAAAGGCCAATGTGTGCGATAGTAATCAGATTTTTTTAAATCTATATTCGTTACCGTTACCTCTTCTGCTTCGTGCGAACCTTTGAAAAGTATTTTGCCAAATGGGTTAGCTACAAAACTACCTCCCCAAAATTTCATATCTACCTCATGGCCTACTCTGTTTACTGATACTACGTGCACCCCGTTGGCTACTGCATGCGAGCGTTGTATCGTTTGCCATGCATTGTACTGGTCTTGGTTTGTTTCCTCGTCTTGGTGCATAGACCAACCAATAGCTGTGGGGAAAAACAATATCTCTGCTCCCATTAGAGAGGTAATGCGAGCCCCTTCTGGATACCACTGATCCCAGCAGATAAGCACACCTATTTTCGCAAACTTGGTTTGGAATACTTTGTAGCCCAAATCGCCTGGTGTAAAATAAAATTTTTCATAATACCCAGGATCGTCGGGTATGTGCATTTTGCGGTATTTACCTAGATAGGCTCCATCAGCATCAATCACCGCAGTAGTGTTGTGGTACAAACCTTCTGCACGCTTCTCGAAGAGAGAGGCAATGATGACTACGCCGAGCTCCGCAGCCAGTTTTTGAAACAAGTCTGTCGTAGGACCAGGAATAGCCTCGGCTAGTTTAAAATTTTCGTAGTCTTCTACATCGCAGAAATACAGAGAGCTGAAAAGTTCTTGCAGGCACACTATCTGTGCACCTTTGTGGGCTGCCTCTCTTATTTTAGAAACAGTTTTAGCTACATTATCCTCAGGATTTTTGGTGCATGCAACTTGCACCGTGCCAATGTTTATAGTTGTTTGCGTCACTTTTGATATAATTTGACCCTAAAAATAGAAACTTATTATGAATGCACGAAGATTGCCTGTTAAGTTTATGACAACTTTTGTAAAATTGGCACCAAGCAATTTATTTAATTTCTTTTTTCAATTTTGCTAAAGCATCTTCTGAAAGAGGTTTTGTAATAAAATTAATTACAAACTCATTGTCCACAATGCGATCTATATCTCTTTTACTATCAGAGCTTGATAAAATGACTATTTTACATTTATTTTTCAATTCATCGGGGAAATTATCAAATTCAAATAAAAACACAAACCCATCTACAATAGGCATATTAATATCTAAAAATATGATATTGGGTAATAATTCTGGATTAAATTTATTTTGCTCCAAATAATCTAGTGCCGACTTGCCCGAGTTTTTTACAATGATATTTTTACAAAAACCTGTAAGTTCAATAACTCTTTTATGAATAAAATTATCGGTATCATTATCATCAACCAACATTACCAAGCCTATATTATGTTCTGCCATTTTACTTTTTTATTTATTTCATCGTTATTTTTTATTCAAAAAATTGTGCAGGGTAATTTTAAATGTAGTACCCTGTCCCAATACAGATTGAACTTCTACTTTGCCTTTTATTTTATGGATTGCACTTTTTAATATATACAATCCCAATCCTGATCCATAAGATGTTTCCGATGCTCTATAGAACATGTCAAATATGTAATTAAGGTGACTTTGGTCTATACCTATTCCATTGTCTTCCACCACTATTTCAGCTTTTTCTGCATCACCATTTATGACAACATTAAGATAAGGATTATTATTTTCAAATCTATGGTACTTAAAAGCATTTGAAAAAAGATTATTAATGATGGTGGCAATTCTGGTTTTATCGGAAAGAAACTCCCCAATTATATTTATTTCAATACTTACAGCTACTTTCTCGGCATTTTCAACAAATTTTAGATTGTCTAGTGTTTCTTGTATTATTTCATCAAAGTGAATTGCGACTGGCTCTATTTCCATACGGCTGTTTCTTGAAAACTGCGTAAGGTCTTTGATAAAAGCATCTAAGCTGGTAACGCTCTTGCTCATCATTTCAAAATATATTTCCAAATTGGGGTCTATCGATTCCAATTTTGCTAATTTTATCAATCCCATGACTGAGCGAAGTGGCGCTTTTAAATCGTGGGATGCTTTGTACACAAAGCTATCTAGCTCAAAGTTAGTATGAATTAATTCGGTTTCTGTAACCTTACGTTTGGTTACATCGTGGCAATTGACAATAATACCATTGATATTTTCATCATCGAGCATGTTTACTGCCACGGTTTCAAAAAACAAAAATTCTTGATTATTGTTTTTAAATTTTAATTCGTCGAGTGATAGGCTATTGGATTTGACCAAAACATTGGAAAAAAATTGCGATGCAGCCTCAAATTCTTCATCATCGAGCAGTCCTAAAATAGATGTCCCCACAAGATTTGCTTCTGTATATCCCAAGATTCTACTTACCGATGGCGACATAAATTTAATGATAAAATTTTGACTCAAAATCAAAATTAAATCGGTAGAATTTTCTATTAGCAATCTAAATTTTCGCTCGTTGTCGGCTAGTATTTTTTCTATTTTTTTACGCTCAGTAACATCTCTCAAGATGGCTTGATGCATGCCATCTTCAAGCAATTTTACACTTAGCTCTACTGTAAATGTGCTACCATCTTTTTTTACAAATTTTCTTTCCAATATAAGCGATTGCTTGTCTTTGGCGTTGGGCATGCGTATCGGGTGATGGGTATTAGGCTCTGCAGCTACTAGTTTTTTAATATTAAGGGCATAAAATTCTTGCGGCGAATAACCAAACATTTCGCATGCTTTTTGGTTGGCTTCTATCACATTCCCATCGTCGTCTGACAGATAAATACCGTCTGAGGCCTGCTCCATTAGTGTCTTGTAGCGAATTTCGCTCGCTATTATTTTTTGCTCTGCATTTTTAGATTCGGTAATGTCAATATTCAACCCTAGCAGTCCATTTTTGCGGCGGTCATTCAGATAAAAAGGCATTTTCATTACACTTTTTATACGTCTTACATTGTGCTTGTCCACCGAAATTTCTTCTTTGATGTACCTTGTTTTTCCCTCTTTGATTATCTCTTGCTCTAGTTTAGAAAACTCGTCGGCATATTTTTTTTCAAAAAAATCATAATCTGTTTTCCCTATCATATTTTCTTGCGACATCATGTGAAAGTCAGCACAGGCTTTGTTCACCAATAGCATTTTACCCTCTTCATCTTTGAGGTATATTTCTTGGGGCAGTAAATTGATGATTTCATTGAGCATGTTTTTTTGCTCATCGAGTAGTTCTTTATTTCTAATTTTCTCGGCAACATCGGTGGATATGCCAAGCACACCTACTTTATCGGTATCGTATTGGTAATATGGTTTTTTAATGGTGGTGTACACCGTAATCTTGCCTTCGTATAAAGGGCCAAATTCTTTTTCTATTACCTTTTCTATGTGTTTTTCTTTTACTTCTATATCATCGTTATTGTAACGCTGAGCCTTTTCAAATGGGAAAATATCAAAGTCTGTTTTGCCTATCACTTCTTTTTCCGATTTGCCAGTACGCTTTAGAAATTGATTGTTAACAAATAAATATTTGCCTTCGTAATCTTTCAAGAAAATCATGTGTGGCACTAGATCTACGATTTGCCTTTGCATTTTTCTATTGTTGATTACTTTCTTTTTGAAGCCTACTCTTTCTGTAATATTGATGGCTACCCCCAGTACACCTGGATTTGTATTGTGTGAAAAGTAAAAAGGAATTTTGGTGGTTTTGAAAAAAATATTGTTGCCATTGTGATCGGTATAATTTTCTTGTTCTATATACTTTGCAACCCCAGTAGCAATTACCTCTTGATCGTCTTTTACAAATTTTGAATACTGGCTTGGTATTGGTTTTATATCCTCATCTGTTTTACCAATAATGGCAGTTTTGGGCAAGCCATGATAGTCTTCAAATGCTTTATTTACTAATATAAATCGACGTTGATTGTCTTTTAAAAAAATAGCTTCTGGTACTAGGTTTATTACCGAATGTAATATTATTTCACTCTCTTTTAGACGATTTTTTTCTTGATACAATATGGTATTGTCCACTATTCGTAGCACCCATAAATGCTGCTCTTGCCAAACCATTTGTCTTACTTCTATTTGCAAATATAGCAAGCTATTGGGCGATATATATTCTGCTGCTGCTACTAACTTTTTAGTTTCTTTAAAAGAAGGCAAATATTGTATTTGACTGATGTCATTGACCTCAAAAACGCTTGCTGCCCATTGTATCAAATTTATTTCAGTGCCGTTGGTCAAATTGGTTGCAGCTATGTTTTCATATACGACTGCAAGAGTGTGGCAGTCGCATACCACAGTAGCATCGGCTGTGTGGGCAAATATTACTTCAAAAATAGTAGCATCTATTTTATTCATTTAGACATCGAGATTTACTGTTTTAGAATTTGATTTTCGTAAAGAAAACTTAATATTAAACATGGTTCCCAATCCAGCAGAAGAACTTACTGAAATAACGCCTCGCATTTTTTCTACCACTTGCTTCGTAATGTATAGCCCAAGCCCCGAACCATAAGAATCATTTGTAGCACGAAAAAACATATTGAATATTTGATTCAAATATTGCTCTTTAATGCCCACGCCATTGTCTTCAATACCGATATTGCACCCTACAGAAGTAACTAGTACTTTGACCAGCACTTCTGGCTTTGCCACTCGTGGATTTTGATATTTAATGGCATTTGAAAGTAAGTTCTGAAATATAATAGCCATTCGTACAGGGTCAGAATAAAACTCTGTTTTTTGACTTATGGTTACCTTAATTTTAACTCTATCTGCATGTTCCATATATTTCAAATTCTCTACAGATTCTTCAATGATTTGATGGAAATCTATTTTCTCGTGTTTTATCTCTAATCGGCTATTGCGAGAAAAGTTGGTAAGGTCGGCTATAAAAGAGTCTAGTTTATTTATACTTTTGTCTACTAAGCCTAGGTAAGTAAGCCTTTGGTCGGCTTTTTCTTCAGTTTTTATGATATTGATTAGTCCCAAAACTGAACGCAGTGGGGCTCTAAGGTCGTGCGAGGCACGGTACACAAAGCTATCCAGCTCAAAATTGGTACGGATAATCTCGTGCTCTACTTTCTTTCTTTGGGTTACATCTCGAGCAAAGATACTTGCTCCTGTAATTTCTTGTAGGGTATTGTATATGGGGTTAAATTCTACCTCAAAATAATGTTCTATTTTCTTTTTAATAATTTTAAAATCGACCATAAAACACTCGCCTTTCAATGCCCTGCGGTGCAGTTGTAGCCATTCTATTTTCAATTTTTCGGGCAGACTATCCAGTAGGTTGTCGCCTTTGTTAATGATACATTTATAGGTATTTTTAAATATATTTTTAAAGGCCGAATTGAGTGCCGTAAAATTGTAATCTGTATCTATAGACCATATTAAATCGTGGGTATTTTCTATCAAGGCCAATAGTCTTGCTTCACTTTCTTTAAGTGTTAGCTCAGCGTTCTTTTGCTCAGTAATGATGGTAATGTTGAGCAAAATCATCAACGGTTGATGGTCTATAGACCGCTCTATTATTGAGTGTCGATTTAAAACCCATTCATATTCATTGTTTTTGCTTTTGATGCGGTAGGCTATAGACTCGCTATCTTGAGCTGTTTTTATAAATTTGTTCCAATGTGCTTTTACCCGCTTAATATCGTCGGGATGCACTATGGCAATCCACCCATCAGAGGTTTCTAGTTCTTTACTATTATATCCAAATAGTTCTGAACGATTGAAATAAACTACGGAACGTTTTTGAATATCTATAATATAAATTAAATCGGGCGACTTTGCTGCAAGGCTTAAAAACCTACTATGTTCTACAATATTGGACTGTAGCTTAGTCGATGAAATACAGTTTGTTTTAGTAGATTCAAAATCTTCTTTTTGACCGTTTCTCTCCTTGGTTATATTTTTAAAAATAATTTGATATCCTTGCAACTCTCCGTCTTCAAACAGTGGCTTTATACGTTGATGAACCAGTATCTCTTGTTGCTGCGAGTTGAGCAAAACTACATTGTTTTCTTGTGCCAAACGTGTTTTGGAAACGCTTTGAAAATGACTTAAAAGCAAAGATTGGTGTACTTCATTTACAATGGTGTACACCTCAATAACTGGCTTGCCTATACAATGCTCAGTATTGGATAAAAGTATATTTGTGGCTGCCTTATTCATGTATCGCACTACCATGCTGGTATCGGTCATGAGGATACCTTCAGATATTTGGTCAAGAATATCGAGCGACCAACTAGTGCTATATGGTGATACTTTTTGCAATGGTGTGTAATATGGCGAATGGACAATTTGTAATTTCAACTTCAATACGGCTATTCAATAGCTATGTTTGAAGTGGAATAGGGAGGAGGTATTATTTTTTAACTACCAGCACTTCACCTATGCTTACATTGTTTGTATCCTTATTGTTCCATAGCAATATATCCTCGACCCTTACACCATGTTCTTTCGCTATTTTGTATATGGTGTCTCCCTTTTTTACAGTGTAGGTATTAGCGTTTGATGTGTTGGTTGTGGTTTTTTGCTGGGTGCTGTTTTTTACAATCAACTGCCTACCTACACTAATTTCATTGCTGGGTAGGGTATTCCATTTTTTTAAACTATCTACATTTACTGTGTATGTTTTGGAAATTTGATACAAAGTTTGCCCTGCAACTACAGTATGCAATTGAACAGAATCAGGTAATATAGTAGAATTTATTACATCTTTAGTATTGTGGGTAAGTATTGGTGCAGGTTTTTCTATTGTGGGGGGGGCTGGAGCATTGGTGTTGGCTATTGGTCCCGATGCTAATTCCATTGCTGGTTGTTCTATTTCAGTAGTAGTTTCTACAACAGGTTCAGCTACTGAAACTGGTGCGGGTGCTATTTTTACTGGCTCTGGTTCACTAGAGGGGGTGACCTCTTTAGTTTTCATAAACAATGGGGTAGTTGCATTGTTGGGAGATTTAGGAGTTTTAGGTTTCTTATTTCTCAAATACAATATTTGCCCTTCTTGAATATTTTCATTTGATTTCATTCTATTTTTTTTGCGAATGCTTGCTGTTCTTATGCCATACAATTGTGCAATACTCCATATTGTTTCTTTTGCTTTAACGGTATGAAATAGCACTAAAGCCTTGCCTCGCTTAGCCTCTACATAGTACAATTGCCCTGGGATAAGAACATCAAAATCTTGTAATTCATTGTGTGCTAAAAATTGGTTTACAGTTATTTTGCCCGCATAGGCCAGTTTTGCGAAAGAATCGGTGGTACGTGCCTGTACCGCCCTCAATTTATTGTGGTTTACCACCAGTGGCAAGTCTAGTGGGTTAAAATCTTGCTCGCTATCGGATTTTGATTTTTTGTTTTTCTTGTTTTTTACGGCTACATCGGTAGTTGATATAGGTGAAGTCTTAGTTTCTGTACGGTCTGCTACTACCACATTCTCGCCCGATATATCTCTATCTATTTTGAATGGCAATATGACCGTATATGCTCTTCCTTCTGGTACTTTGTTAGTGGCTAGCCATTTATTATAATTTTCTAATTCTGCCAAATCAATTTTTTTATCGTCTGAAATTTCTTTTAGTGATTTACCATTGCAATCTTTGTACAGGGCAAGACGTAGTTGGGGGTGTGGCACTTGCCCTACTACCATTTCATAAGCAAATTTATGGGCTAAAAATCGCAACACATACCAATTCATGTCTTGATCGATATCCATTTCATTGGAATTGCGGTATTTTTCTTTTACATAAGGCATCACACCACTGCGACCCAGATAATAAGCAAGCAAGGTGTACACCCAATTGTTCAATATTTGGTTACTTTTTTTCAAATATTTGGCTGCACCTTTAGAAGAAACTGCAATATTTTTACGCTCATCAATATCTGAATCTACTTGCAAGCCTACTTCTTGAGCTGATTCTTTTTTGAATTGCCAATAGCCTACAGCGTTAGATTTGGATACCACATCTGACTGTAAACTACTTTCTTGAAGTGCTAAAAATTTAAAATCAGCAGGGGCTGCCTCTTCGTTAAATATTTTTTCAATGATAGGAAAATACAAATCTGCTCGCTGTACAATGCTTGAAAAGTATTTAGGGCTTTTCATAATCGACACATAATCTTTTTCTATGGCTTCTCTAGCCCCATTTGATAGCGTCAGCTTCATGCCAGCAAAGTACATTGTCTCTGGAATTTTGACTGTTTGGGATTGTGCAGTGGATTTGGTAAAAACTATTAAATAAAAGGTATAAATAGTGAAAAACTTCAACATTGGTGAAAGGGGCATAAGGGGAAATGTGTTTTTGTAAATACTATATATTATGCAAGTTATAACTTTCTAGCAACCGACAAGCCATCTCTAATGGGCAAAATAACACACGTCACTCGTGCATCTTTGCGAACTTTAATATTGTAGGCCTTGATGGCATTGAGGTCTTTATCTTTGGGGTCATGGGTCAGCACTTTCCCACTCCACAGTATATTATCGGCAATGATATAGCCTCCTGATTTTACTTTGTCAAATACCAAATCGTAATAAAGACAGTAATTGCCTTTATCTGCATCTATAAAAACTAGGTCAAACTGCTCATCAATTGTTGGGATTATTTTTGCCGCATCGCCTAGCAATTGCCGCAATTGATTTTCAATACCCGACTTTTGAAAATATTCCTTTACCATATTTTCAAGTTCTTCATTTATATCAATGGTATATAGCAAGCCATCGGGCTGTAACCCCTCGGCCAGGCAAAGTGCCGAATATCCTGTGTAAGTACCTATTTCTAATATTCTTTTTGGTGCAATCATCATTGAAAACATGGCCAAAGTACGCCCTTGCAAATGTCCCGAAAGCATTCGGGGCATCAATATATGGGCATACGTATCTCTATTTAGCTGCTTTAATAGTGGTGGCTCTGGGCTGGTACCTGAGACTACATAATCTTCTAAAGCCTGATCTATAAATTCCATTATTCAGATTTATAAGTAAGATAACTTAATTTTTTTTCTTCAAATACATCATTTGCTACTGATTGCAATTGCTCTGCTGTAATATTGGAAATTTTGTAAAATATATCTTCCAAAGCGTCAATAGTACCCATATCCAATATACTCTTTCCCATCATTTGCATCAAACTTACGTTGCTTTCTTCTGCCATAGCTAGTTGTCCTATCAACTGAGATTTGTAGCTGCTCAATTGAACAGCACCTAACTTCAATTCTCGCATTTTTTTCAATTCACCCAATATAATATTGTGCACTCTGTCCAGATGTTTTTTTTCTGTACCGCAATAGATTTCTAGCAGCCCTGTATCGGTAAATGAGGTGTAGCTAGCCTCTACATTGTACACCAGTCCATGCTTTTCTCGCAAGGCTAGGTTAAGCCTAGAATTCATGCCTGGCCCACCCAGCAAATTTACAATCATAAACAGTTTTAACCTGTCTTTATGAAATACATGATAGGCGTCTCGACCCACTACTACATGCGATTGGGAGAAAGGCTTTACTATTTCTACTGTTTTTGGTTTATACGTTTTGAATAATTTTCGCTTGTATGCCGAAGATTTTGCAGGTACATGACCAAAATATTTTTGAGCAAAATAGTTCACTTTCTCTACGGCAATATTGCCTACCGATGAAAATACAATTTTTGAAGTATCTAGATGGTTATCAATAAAATCGTAAAAATCTTTTTTGGCAATTCGCTTTACACTAGCCGGAGTGCCTAGAATATTGGTTCCCAAAGGGTGTTTGTGAAATACAATGTTTTCAAATTCGTCGCAAATAGCATCTTCGGGCAAATCGACGTACATCGACATTTCTTCCAGTATTACACCTCTTTCTTTTTCGATTTCTTTGCTGGGAAAAATGGAATTGAACGTAATGTCGGCCAGCAATTCTACTGCCTTCTCGTAATGTTCTTCCATAAAGGAAGCGTAGAAACATATTTTATCTTTGGTAGTGTAGGCATTCAGCTCTCCGCCCACCGATTCTAGACGGTTAATAATGTGAAATGCCTTTCTTTTTTCAGTGCCCTTGAAAGCCATGTGTTCCCAAAAATGTGCTATACCCGCTACATCTATAGTTTCATCTCTAGTACCAATGTCTAGCATAAAGCCACAATGTGCAATCTTGGTATGGGGCATAAATTTATGCACTACCCTAATGTTGTTGCTCAACTGTAGCAAATCATATTCTAATACCTTCTTGCCACTTGGTGGTATGATAAATTTATTTCTCATGTACGTTACCAAATGATTACTGCCACACAAATTCTACTACCAATGTACCAATCGAAAGCGTAGTGCGGGCTTCATTGGCCATACGGGTTATAGAAATTTTGCCTTTTTTTAGATTGATTTCTTCTTGCTTCAACACAAGTGTTTCATTTTTTTTATGAAACACTATGCCGCTCGATGGAATGGATTTGGGCAATTTGAATTTTATTTTTTTTCCTTTTACTTCTTTTACCAAAGTGTTTTTAAAATCATATTTATCGTCTATCAATAGCTGCAAAGCCCTGTCTGCTTGCGGTACGCCATAACCAATAAAATTATTTCCATAAGGATATAGGTGTGCACTGCGTTGCATAATATTTTTCAATTCTTTATTGCCCAAGGTAGGTGCTTTTTGCATTAGGCATGCGACAAAACCTGCTACTGCTGGTGCAGAAAAAGATGTGCCGTTTGGCGAGAAGCATGAAACCTCGGGTTTAAGATAGGGTAAAAAATCTGGTCCTATGCTACTGTAGCCTATTCTATCTAAAGTGTATTCTCGTGTAGCCCCTACCGTTAGTGCCCCTGCACAGTCTGCTGGCGATGATATTATTTTCCATGCCGATGAACCCTCATTGCCTGCCGATACTACCAAAAATATACCTTTATCATCTACGGCTATTTGTGCTGCTTTGGCTATTTTGCTGGTTTTGCCATTCATTTCGGTTTGCAAGTAATTGTCTTTTGGGTCGTCCATTTTCGAGGAATAGCCCAGCGAGGTACTGATTAGCCTCACACCTAAACTATCCATCCACTCCGTGGCCTCAATCCATTTGTCTTCTTCGCCTCTGTTTTCTTTGTCGCCATTTTCTGTGCGAGCTAGGTAAAAGTTGGCGTTTACTGCCATACCATATTGCACTCTTTGGTCAGGGTCGTAACCACATATTTTTTCCAGTACTGATTTGCCATGCCCATCGCCAGTCGTCATAGACTCGGTAATGATGTCCTTACGTTCTGGATTTTGGAAATCTCGCTGTGCCATTATTCTAAATTCAGCAAAGAGATGTTCTAAATTTTTTTCCAAATTGGCTCTATAAAAACCAGCATCTATTACGCCTACTTTTACGCCTTTGCCCGTGATGCCTTGATCGGTAAAATAGGAAGATTGCATTTGAGCCATAGCTGTATGCACCGAGGTTGGGTTTACTTCTTCTGCTGTGCTTGCTATTACTAGCCTAGCGTCTATAGGGTCAATACTTTTTACAAAAGCCAACTGCTTTAATTTTGCTATTTGTTCATTCGTTAGCTGTGCCGAAACAGCATTCAACCATTTAGAACGATGCATTATTAGCACTCCTATTTTATTGACCTCTGTAATATATTGTGGATTTATAGGAGCATCAGAATATTGAACCAAAGGAATATTGAAATTGATTCTATTAGCTATTGCCTCGGCACTCAATACTTGTGAATAGTGGTATTGAGCAATATTTTTGTCTTTAAATGAAATCCAATATTTACTTTGCGAAAACCCTAAAAAGGACGAAAAAAATAAAATTACGAAACCTATACTGCGTAAATTCATGCTTATTGATTTATGATTATTATATTTCAAAGTAATATTAAATTTAACCATATATTCCTTGGTTTCGCTATTTCCATAAGTAGTATTTATTCACATTAATATTGAATCAAATGAGCATGTAGCTGCCATTTTTAAGTATTTTAATTTTATGAAATATAATCCCATCGACCCCTCTCTATTTGTAAGTAATAGAAAACAATTTATCAAGCATATTAAAGGCAACGCCATTGCGATATTTACTTCAAACGATGCCATGCCTACCAATGCCGACGGCACTATGGGCTTCAGGCAAAATAACGACTTGTTTTACCTTGCAGGAATTGATCAAGAAGATACCCTGCTGTTGATTTTTCCTGACCATCATTTGGAAACGCACCGAGAGATATTGTTTATCAAAGAAACCAACGAACACATTGCCATTTGGGAAGGTAATAAATTGACAAAAGAAGAAGCTAGAAAAGCTTCAGCAATAGAAACCATATTTTGGTCGCACCAATTTGAAAGTGTATTCAAGAATTTGGTTTTTGAGGCCGATCATATTTACCTTAATACCAATGAACACCTACGTGCCGATAGCTCTGTAGCTACTCGCAGCGACCGTTTGATAGGTTGGTGCAAAGAAAAATTTCCATTGCACCAATACCATCGTGCAGCACCAATTTTACAACAGTTGCGCATGATAAAATCTTCGCAAGAAATAGCACTCATCTCGCAAGCCTGTGCCATTACCGAGAAAGCATTTCGTCGCATACTTCCTTTTATCAAACCTGGGGTAATGGAATATGAGATAGAAGCTGAAATTTTGCATGAATTTGTACGCAACAAATCCCGTGGACCAGCCTACGCCTCTATCATTGCCTCGGGCAAAAGTGCGTGCGTACTTCACTACATCAACAACGACAAGGCTTGCCTAAAAGGCGAAACAATACTCATGGATTTTGGCGCCGAGTATGCCAATTATGCCGCAGACTTGACCCGTTGTGTGCCTGTAAGTGGTAAATTTTCTAAGCGTCAAAAAGAAGTGTACAATGCAGTGCTCAATATATTGAATCAAGCACAAAAATTACTAAAACCAGGTTTACACTTTAAAGAGTACAACGAGGCTGTAGTAGCACTAGTAGAGCAAGAACTGGTAGGCTTAAAACTAATATCGCTCAAAGAATTAAAATCTCAAGACAAGAAAAATCCGTTGTACAAAAAATATTTTATGCACGGCATATCGCACTACTTAGGGCTAGACGTACACGATGTGGGTAGCAGAGACAAAAAGTTTGCAGCCGGCATGGTGCTTACCTGCGAGCCAGGAATTTATTTGCCAGCCGAAGGAATAGGCATTAGGCTAGAAAACGATATTTTGATTACAAAAAAAGAACCTCAAAATTTGATGGCTTCCATTCCCATAGAAACAGAAGAAATAGAAACATTGATGCAGCAAAAAGGGTAAGTGGGGAATATAAAATTTAAGTACACTGTTTTTTTAAACTTGGATTCAACTTAAAAATTAAACTGTATCCCTGGCCCAAATACCAAAAACCATTTATTGGATTGAATAAAATAGCCACCACCCGCATAAATAGGAAATGAAAAACGACTACTACGCAACGGCGACAACGAACCCAATACCACGATACCTAAATCTCTCAATGATTGATTGGAATTAAAAATATCCAAAGCAATAAGCCCAGCACCTACTTTGTAAGGTTTCAGTTTGCCTATTTTTTGTCTGTCGTAAAAACTAAGTTGTGCTAAAAACGCAGTACTTACACCCGAAAAACGGCCAATACCAGCATCGCCAAAACGCTTTACTAGCAAACCAGTAGGAAAAGACACCTGCATATCTAGCAACACATATTTTTCTTTGATAATGGTTACTTTTCTTGTAAATACTGGTTCGGTGTACTTACTTTCATTGTGTTTAAATGTAAGCTCAATCGTGGACCACCCATCCATATCAAAAGTTTTATGAATTAAATATTGGTTCAAATTGATGGATATTTTTTGACAATCTTTAAGGTCGTAAAAAGAATAACGAGGAGAATTTTCGCCAGGGCAAATAACGATATTATCTATTTTCTGTACCTCTATCAAATCTTTACGTTCATTGAACATCTTGATTTCAATACTAAATATTTGCTTGCCATATATCTTATTGCTTTGATCTATTTTTTTTGTGTCAAATGAGAAACTAACATCTTCTATAGTATTTCTGTAAAGAACTGGTTTTAAAAACTTATCATTGGCTACAGATGTTTTATTCACACCATCGTAACTGAGGGCTACAAAATCAAAATCTCTGGGTCGCTGGTATTCCTTGACCTGTAGCTCGTACCCTATAAATTCTTTGTTCATCAATATGGCTATTTTTCTTTTGTTTACCTCTATAGGTATTTTCATAGAAAAAAACATCACATTGTCTGTTCGCCTTGCGGTGTCTAGTATGTAGCGGTTGCCAAGATCAAAAAGCACCTCGGCTTTCGACAAGCCTGTACCGTCTATTTTTACTTCTATATTTTCGCCTGGGCTTACCACTAAATTGCTCTGCCAAGCATCACCCCCTTCTTTCAATATGGCTACTCGGTCTATTCGGGGGCGTTGTATAATATCAAAATTGGTCATAAACTTTGTTTGGTCGCCATCTTTTAAAAACAAATAGCCCTCTGGCATTCGGTGTAGCGAATAGGTTTTTAACCAACACAAAATTTTGTTGCTATTGCCTACCTGCGACACAGTAAACAATTCTGCTATCAATTTGCCACCGGGCTCTTGCTGATTTTCTATTCTGTAGGTTCGCTTCATACCTAGTGCTCTGGTCAAGTCTATTTGTACTTCATTGTTTTTACTAAAAGAGGGATCAAAGAAAAATTCATTTTGGTCTAAATTTAAAAAATTGATACGCCCAGGTTTTACCTGCATTCTTACCGTAAGGGTTTGCAAATCATAAGTCAATTGATTGTATTCATTCAAATACGGTTTGATTGTTTTTAGTTTTATTTTCAATATCTCCTCTCCGGCTATTCTAGGGTGTAGGTTCAGTTTAACCATCCCAGCTGTTTGGATTATCTTATAATCAAGATGTGGGGTGCTGGTCCAGTCTCCATCTTCTAGCCGAATGTTTGCTCCATTGATGGTAGCTAAGTCTATTGACTTATCTTCATTTACAAATAATTCTTGCTCTTCTGCAGGACTAAATATTGCTGTTTCAAAATATGGGAATAATTTAAATTCCTCTACGGAAGCCCTCGCATTGACATCTGTAGCCTGCACCACCAATCGAGAAAATCGAGTACTAGCCAAATCATTAAATTTAATTTTCCCCCTAAAATATTCATTGTTAATAAGCACAAAAGTATCTAACACG
>JAAFID010000074.1 GCA_013297765.1 Cytophagales bacterium
AATTGATTACGTTGCCAAAGTGAACCCACTCATAGGAAGCAATAACGACTTCTCCATTTCTCACGGCAACACTTTACCACCTGCAACTCGACCATTTTTCTAGTTATATCCCAAACACTCTAATAACTAATACCTAAAACCCCAAACCTAGAACGTAAACCTCCCCCCCCATTATTTCCCAGCATACTGCTCCTCATAGTATTTTTGATACGCTCCTGACGTCACATTTTCTAGCCAAGCCGTGTTTTGCAAATACCAATCTACAGTGATGTTTAGCCCTTCGTCGAACTGCAAAGAGGGCTCCCAGCCCAATTCTCTTTTTATCTTCGTTGCATCTATCGCATACCGCAAATCGTGACCTGCTCGGTCTTGCACGTAGGTAATTAGTTTTGCAGAATCTCCAGCATTACGCCCAAGTTTTTTGTCCATTATATCACACAAAAGTTTGATAAGGTCAATGTTTGTCCACTCGTTGTGGCCGCCTATGTTATAGGTTTCGCCCAATTTGCCTGTATGAAATATCACATCAATCGCACGGGCATGATCTACGACATATAGCCAATCACGCACATTCTCGCCTTTGCCATATACAGGCAGCGGCTTGTTGTTACAAATGTTATTGATGAACAAAGGAATCAATTTTTCAGGAAATTGATTTTGTCCATAATTGTTGGAGCAGTTAGAAAGCACCACAGGCATTTTATAAGTATTATGATAGGCTCTTACAAAATGGTCTGAAGAAGCTTTAGATGCTGAGTAAGGCGACTGTGGGTCGTATGGGGTATTCTCTGTAAAAAACTCGTTGTCGTTGTGCAATGAGCCATACACCTCGTCTGTAGAAACGTGGTAAAATAATTTATTGGCAAAATCACCAGCCCAGCATTTTTTTGCAGCATTGAGCAATACCGCTGTACCTACCACATTGGTAAATATAAAATCCATTGGGTGGGTGATAGAGCGGTCAACATGCGACTCTGCGGCCAAATGTATCACCCCATCAAAATGATATTTATCAAAAATGGAATCAATATATACTTGGTCGGTAATATCTCCTTTGAGAAAGGTGTAATTTGGCTTGCCTTCAATATCTGTAATGTTGGCAAGGTTGCCCGCATACGTGAGCTTGTCAAGGTTAAAAATTTGATAGTTTGGATATTTATTTACAAACAATCGAACTACGTGCGAGCCAATAAAACCAGCTCCGCCAGTGATGAGTATTTTTTTCATTTTATTATAAAGTTATTCTTTTTCAAAATTAATTTGTGGTGGTTTATTTCTTAAATCATGCTGATGTATTTTATTGATTTGATATGATTTAATAACGTATGTGTTTACACTCTCATCAAATTGCTGGTTGATTTGTAATTCTACTTTTAATACATCACCTTTTGCAAATGCTTGTCCTTTATCTATTATTTCATAAAAAGTGGGGTCAGCAATTTTTGCAGATATTTTATTGCCTTTATAATAAAAATCCCATTTTAAATTAGCTTCAAATGATACTCTTACAATATTAAGCGTGGCAGCTTCAGTAATTCGTCTTTCCCCTTCCTTAATATCTTCCGATTTTAAGGCTAAATCCTCAAATTCTTCTTTTTCAATTCTTATATATGGGACTTCATTTTCATCAGTTATTTCAAACCCAGTTATAGCAGGGTCATTGTTTAAGGCATCAAAATTTTGAGACAATGCATCTTTTACTATTGTATTGTTATTGTAGATATTATATGTGTAATTCTCAATATATATAACATCTCCATTATGGTTTTCAATTTTTGTCCTCTCTTGTTCCTTCTCAATACTTTTTGGATTTTTTCCTTTTAAAATTTTTTTGATTTGAATCAATTCAATTAGTGCGGTGATTATTTCTTTAGCTACTACAACATTCTCCTTGGTAAGTAGATTTTTTAAACTTTCAAATGCTGTTTCTATCAGCTCGATGTGAATTAAAAAGCTGCCTTTTTCTAATGCTTTGACTTTAATTTCTATTTTTTTTCCTGCATTTAGATACCGGTTCACCTCTTGAACTATTGTAGTAGTATGTACAAGACTACTGATTAGTACATTCGCATCTACTTGATGTTGTTGGCCATCAAATTTTATTTTAAAATCATTTTTAATAGCTAATTCCATTAGATAATATTGTTTATGGCAAATATAAGGAGTTATATTTCCTTACAAACTCCAATACACCATCTCCTTAATCTTTTTTCTATAAACGCCCTTTACATCTACTAAAATAGGCTGTGCGGACGATATGCTGGTAAAATAGGACTCGTCTAAAGTCATGAATTCATTATGTGCCACTGCAACTATAATGGCATCGTAATCGCTACGCAACTGGTCTATCAACTCAAAACCATAATAGCGGCGAAACTCTTCTTTGCTTGCATAAGGGTCGTGCACTTCTACGCAAACGCCAAAGTCGGCAAGTTCCTGCAAAATATCTACCACACGTGAGGTCCGAATATCATGTACATTTTCTTTGAATGTTGCCCCCATCACTAGCACTCTTGAAGTTTGTATTTGCTTGCCCTGCTTCAGCATCAGTTGCATGGTCTTTTTGGCGACGTGTGCTCCCATGCCATCGTTTACAAACCTTCCGCTCAGTATCACATTAGGGTTGTACCCCACCTTCTTGGCCTTGTACGTAAGGTAGTAGGGATCTACACCTATACAATGCCCACCTACTAGGCCTGGTTTATAAGGCTGAAAATTCCACTTCGTAGCAGCTGCTTCCAGCACATCGTGGGTATTGATATTCATTTTGTCAAATATCAAAGACAGCTCGTTCATCAAAGCTATGTTGAGGTCTCGCTGTGTATTTTCTATAATTTTAGCGGCCTCGGCTACTTTGATGCTGGGGGCACGGTGTATGCCTACAGTGATAATGGTGGCATATATTTTTGAAAGTTCTTCCAATGCTTCTGCATCGCTTCCCGACACTACCTTGATATTTTTCTCCAAAGTATGCTGGGTATCGCCTGGGTTAAGGCGTTCAGGAGAATAACCTAGTTTGAAATCTACATTAAACTGTAATCCTGAATGAGCTACCAACACAGGCAGGCAATCTTCTTCGGTACATCCCGGATAGACCGTTGATTCATATACCACATAGTCGCCTTTTTTCAATACTTTGCCTACGGTAGAGGATGCTGCTTGAAGGTATTTCAAATCGGGCAAATTGTACACGTCTATAGGCGTAGGTACGGTAATAATGTATAATGAAGAACTTTTAATTTCCTCTGCACAGCTTGTAAATACTATGTCCTTACCTTTAAAAGCATCGCTATTAATTTCTCTTGATGGGTCAATGCCCTGCTTTAATTGCTGTATTCTGCTTTCGCTTATGTCGTAGCCTATTACTTTAAAATATTTTGCAAATGCTAGTGCCAATGGCAAGCCTACATACCCAAGGCCAATGATGGTAATAGAAGTGGACTTTTGAATGAGGTTTTGGTGAAGTTTAAAGTTCAAGGTTTATAGCTTTTTTATAAATATATTTTCATTAAAATCTTAAACCAACAAACCAACCCTGCCTTCGCTCAAGCAATACTGTTGCTGGGTTTCACGGCAAGTGGCAATGCCATTTTTGTCAAATTTTAAAGTATGACCGTATTGGCTTACCCAACCAATTTGTTTACTGGGGTTGCCTACCACTAAAGCATAAGGCAATACTCTTTTAGTAACTACTGCACCCGCTCCAATCAAGGCATATTCGCCTATAGTAATACCGCAGAGTATGGTCGAATTCGCCCCCAAAGAAGCTCCTAGACCGATGTGTGTTGCCAAATATTGGTCTTTGCGTACCACATGACTGCGAGGATTCAAAATATTGGTAAACACTACCGATGGCCCTATAAACACATCGTCGGCACAACTAACGCCGCTGTATAGCGAAACATTGTTCTGAACTTTTACATTGTTTCCCAGCAGCACATCATTGGCTATAAATACATTTTGCCCTATGTTGCAATGTTTGCCAAGGGTACAACGCATCAAGTGGGTGAAGTGCCATATACTAGACCCTTCACCCACTTGACAACCCTCGTCCATAATGGCGGTAGGGTGTATATAAAATTTATTGTTGTTCACAATTGAAATCAAAATTTACTTTGACTCAAATTCTTTTGGCATAATGTTCCACTCGTTTCTAGGAATGGTTTTGAAATATTCATAAGTAATTTTCAAGCCATCGGCTCTGTTTACTTTCGGCGTCCAGCCCAGTATTTCCTTAGCACGAGTAATATCTGGCTTCCTTTGTTTTGGGTCGTCGGTGGGCAACTCTTTGTAAATTATTTTTTGAGTAGTTCCTGTCAATTTGATAATTTCCTCAGCAAATTCTTTGATGGTTATTTCATCGGGGTTGCCAATGTTTACGGGGTACACATAGTTGCTCATTAGCAATCTATAAATTCCCTCTACCAAATCATCTACATAGCAAAAAGAGCGGGTTTGTGAGCCATCGCCAAATACGGTAATGTCTTCGCCACGCAATGCTTGCCCTATGAATGCTGGCAACGCACGACCATCGTTTAATCGCATTCTAGGTCCGTAGGTATTAAAAATTCTTACAATTCTAGTCTCCAATCCGTGAAAAGTATGGTATGCCATAGTCATCGCTTCTTGAAAACGTTTGGCTTCATCATACACACCACGAGGGCCTATGGGGTTTACATTGCCCCAATAGTCTTCGTTTTGTGGGTGAACATTAGGGTCACCATATATTTCAGATGTCGATGCGATGATCATTCTGGCCTTTTTAGCCCTTGCCAAACCTAGCAAATTGTGCGTTCCTAGAGAGCCAACTTTCAACGTTTGAATAGGAATTTTCAAATAATCTATAGGGCTGGCTGGCGATGCGAAGTGGAGAATATAATCCAATTCGCCTGGTACGTGTACAAATTTTGAAACATCGCAATTGTAAAATTCAAAATTGGATAGTTTCATCAAATGCTCAATGTTTCTAAGGCTGCCTGTAATCAGGTTGTCCATAGCTATCACATGAAACCCTTCTTTTATAAAACGATCACACAAATGCGAACCTAAGAATCCCGCACCACCTGTAATCAAAACTCTTTTTTGTGTCGATGACATATTAATTTATTAAAAAACTATAATTATTTGTTTGTTACTATTGCTCTACCAATTGACTCGTAGTGGTAGCCCAACTCCTTCATTTGCTCCAGGCTAAAAATATTTCTACCATCAAATATTACATTGCCTTTCATTAGCGATTTCATTTTGTTGAAGTCTGGTGAGCGAAACTCGGCCCACTCTGTCACCACAATCACAGCATCGGCACCTTCAACAGTACCATAAACACTATCTGCATAAGATATCTTATCGCCTATGGTACGTTGAATATTTTTCATCGCTTCTGGGTCAAATGCACAAACAGTAGCTCCTGCTTTTACCAATTCGTCTATGATATAAAGTGCCGGTGCTTCACGAATGTCATCTGTATTTGGCTTAAAAGCCAAACCCCACATAGCAAATTTTTTCCCTTTAATATCGCCATTAAAGTATTTTTTTATTTTGGGAATAATCACTGTTTTCTGCTCGTGATTTACTTCCATTACAGATTTTAATATTTTAAAATTATAATCGTAGTCTTCTGCAGTTTTGGCTAGTGCCTGTACATCTTTTGGGAAACAGCTACCACCATAACCCACACCAGCAAATAGAAAACGCTTACCTATTCGAGTGTCTGTGCCTATTCCAGCCCTTACTTTGTCCACATCTGCACCTACTTTTTCGCAAAGGTTTGCCACCTCATTCATAAAAGTAATTTTCATTGCCAGAAATGCGTTGGCGGCATATTTGGTAAGCTCTGCAGATTCTTCATCCATAAAAATAATGGGGTTGCCTTGCATCACAAAAGGTGCATACAATTTTTCCATTACTTTTTTTGCTTTATCAGAACGTGTTCCTATCACTACCCTGTCTGGCTTCATGAAGTCATCTACTGCTACGCCTTCACGCAAAAACTCAGGGTTAGATACCACATCAAATGCCACTTTGCAATTTGGGGCAATTTTATTTCTTACTTTCTCTGCGGTACCTACTGGCACAGTACTTTTGTCAATGATTACAGCATATTTTTCTAACAATGGTCCTAGCTTTTCCGCAACGCCAAGTACAAAACTTAAATCGGCAGAACCATCGGCACCAGGAGGAGTAGGCAATGCTAAGAAAATAACTTCTGCATCTTTTATACCTTCTTGAAGACTGGTTGTAAAAACCAATCTATCTTCATCAATATTTCTTTTGAAAATAACATCCAGACCAGGCTCAAAAATAGGCATTACACCTTGTCTTAGTTTGGCAACTTTGTTTTCATCAATATCCACACAGGTTACAAAATTTCCTGTTTCAGCAAAGCATGTTCCCGTTACTAAGCCTACATACCCTGTCCCAATTACTGCTATTTTCATAAAAATAATTTTTTTAATAAAATGGTTTTCTTCTTAAAAATATAAATTCACTTTACTTAAATGATAAAAGTAAAATAAACTAAGTTTTCAATTTACATCTAAAATTGAAAACAATAAATAATCCATACCTCAATAGAGATAAATATTTTACAAATAATATTTAGATATCAATAATTCAACTCAAAACATTTATAAATTAATAGCCGTTTAGGAAATAAAAATTGTTAGAAAATATGAACTTCGACTACTCTGAAAATCAACAGATGATTTCTAACATGATTAGAGATTTTGCTGAAAAAAATATAAGACCAAATGTGATGCTATGGGATGAAGCACAAACATTCCCTGTCGAATTATTCAAGCAGCTAGGTGCACTGGGCTTGATGGGTATCATGGTGCCTCACCAATATGGTGGTTCAGGCTTTGGGTATTTTGAATACGTCACAGCACTGCGGGAAATATCCAAAGTATGCGGTTCTATTGGCCTATCGGTAGCGGCTCACAATTCCCTTTGTACAGGTCACATATTAAATTTTGGAAATGAAACTCAAAAACAAAAATGGTTGCCAAAACTTGCTACTGCCGAATGGATAGGAGCTTGGGCGCTCACCGAACCCAATACTGGCTCAGATGCTGGGAATATGAAAACGGTCGCTAAGCTTGAAGGTGATGAGTGGGTCATCAATGGGTCTAAAAATTTTATAACCCATGGCAAATCGTCGCAGGTAGCGGTAGTAATAGCACGTACAGGAGAAATAGGCGAATCGCATAATAAAACTGCTTTTGTGATAGAAAAAGGTACAGCAGGCTTCACCGCTGGTCGCAAAGAAAACAAAATGGGCATGCGGGCATCTGAAACCACAGAACTTATTTTTGACAACGTGCGAGTGCACAAAGATAACGTACTGGGCAATGTGGGCGAGGGTTTCATACAAGCCATGAAGATATTAGATGGAGGCAGAATTTCAATTGCTGCCCTTAGTTTAGGAATTGCCGAGGGAGCATTTGAGGCTGCTGTAGCATACTCCAAAGAACGCCAACAATTCAATCAAACTATTTCCAATTTTCAAGGAGTATCTTTCAAATTGGCAGAGATGGCAACAGAAATAGAAGCCGCAAAGCTATTGACCTACAGAGCTGCCGACATGAAAAACAAAGGGCTAGCAATGACCAAAGAAGCGGCAATGGCAAAATATCAAGCCAGCGAAGTAGCTGTAAAAGTGGCCAACGATGCCCTGCAAATATTCGGTGGCTATGGCTATACCAAAGACTTTCCTGTAGAAAAATTTTATAGAGATGCCAAGCTTTGCACCATCGGTGAGGGAACTTCGGAAATTCAAAAGATTGTGATTGCTAAATCAATATTGAAGTAAAAAAAACGTAACCAATGATTTAATTTTTTACTAGAATTGGATGATGATATACTCCCACTGTCCCTTATATTATTAAAAAGTTAAGTATTTCTATTTATAAATATTTATAACTAATTTTAAACTAAACAATTTTTAAATTTTTTTAAACAAAAAATATTATGAACAAGATTTCAGTAATTACAGTATTGGTAGGTTTGATAATTTCTTTCAATACCGTTGCACAAAAAGTTTCATTAGTAGATGGTAGCGTTGCACCTCTAAAAGGTGAAAAAAAAGTAAACATTCAATTTGATTACGACGGCATGGGCGTTGGTAGCTTTGCCGATGAAAAAGATTATGTTGCCAAGAAAAAGAAAGAATATAATGAAAAAGAGCCAGGCAGAGGTGATACTTGGGAAAAATCTTGGATTGGTGACAGAAAAAATCGTTTTGAACCACAATTTGTTGAATTGTTTTCCAAACATTCAAATTTAATAGTTGGTAATTATCCTGATGCAAAATATACGCTAGTATTCAAAACTACATTTACTGAACCAGGATTTAATATTTATATCGCTCGTAAAAATGCCACAATCAATGGAGTTGCAACGATTGTTGAAACAACATCAAAAAAGGTAATTGCTGAATATAGAGTGAATAAAGCACCTGGTCGCACTTTCGGTGGGCAAGATTATGATTCAGGAACACGTGTTCAAGAAGCTTATGCTACAGCTGGCAAAGGATTAGGCAAAACTATTGCTGGAGCCTTAAAAAAGATTAAATAATTACTTTTTGCTTAGTTATTAAAAGGCCATCACTTTTAGGGATGGCCTTTTTTAGGTTATTGGGCTTCTAATATTTTGAAAAGTTCGTCTAGCTTTGGGGTGAGTATTATTTCTGTACGTCTATTTTTTTGGCGGGCTTCTGCACTGTTCCCTTCTGCTATAGGCGAATATTCGCTTCTACCGCTAGGAATTACTTTTGTAGGGCTAACGCCAGCCTCTGTAAGTATTTTAGCAATAGAGGTAGCACGCAGCACACTTAAATCCCAATTGTCTTTAACGCCAGCTTTGCCTTTTGCAATAGGCACATTGTCAGTATGGCCCTCCACCATGATGGAAATATCTTGTTGATCTTTTAGTGCGGTGGCCAATTTTCGCAAAGGCTCTACCCCTTCAGGGTTAATGTCAATACTACCAGAGTTGAAAAGCAATTGTTCGGATAGCGAAACATATACTTTACCATTTTTAACCACCACCGTCAAGTCTTTCTCTTTAAAATTAAGCAGTGCATTTGAAACTTTGCTTTTGAGGTTGTTTACAGCTTCGTCTTTTTCAGCGAGCACTTTTTCTAGGTGTTTTACCCGCTCTTCTCTAGCCTGCACATCGGTCTGTAGCTGGTTTATTCTTTTTTCAGAGGCAAATAATTCCTTTTCTCTTTTGGTCAATTCTTCATTGCTATATGCCTGCATACGGTCTTGGTTTTTCAATACCTTGTCGTACGTTTCGTTCAATATGCTATAGTTTTGTTGAATTTTTCGTTGATAAATGCCTCTTTCTAAAGTGTCTTTTTTTAATTTGTCGTTTTCAATAGACATAAGTGCACCCTGTTCTAATAGCTTTTCTCGTTCCGAAATACAGTTTTTTAGCTTTTCTTCATTTACTATTTTTTCAGACTCCAATAAATTTGCCTTTTGACTTACCCTATTAAATCTATTTTGAGATACACAAGAGGTAATCAAAATAGCAATACAAGTGACAGATATTAGATAATAGGTTTTATTCATGGCATGAGGAAGTTACAATGATGATAAATACAACATTAATAAATTTAATTAAAAAATAATGCCTTCGGTTTGAAAATCTAAAATATAGACAAAAAAGCTAGTTAATTGCTTAATTATCAACTAAGCAATATGTTTTCATCTAATTATTAAAAACTTTTTCCAAGTCTTCTATTTTAAGTGGTTTGGGTAAATATCCTTTTACAAAAGGTAGTTTCATGCTCTCTTCTATGTCTCTAGAAATATCTGCCGATGAGAGTATGTACACTACAATATTATTGATTAGATGAATAGGAATCTCTCTGTAAAATGCTTGAGCCAGTTGATAGCCACTTAGCACGGGCATATTCAAATCTAACAATATTAAATGGGGCAATTCTTCAGGAGTTTTTGCCCATTTTTTCATTTTTTCCAATGCATCTTCTGGATACTGCTCTACCACTACATTATCGCAAAACTGGTAATGTTTAATGAAAAATTCATTGACATAATTCATCGCTGGGTCGTCATCTACTAGCAGTACTTTGGTGATTTTTTGTTTCATATTTAGAATCGAAAGATGAAGAGCAATTTAATTATTCCTTTCAAAAATCTAAAATTTGGGCAAAATAATTTTGGAGATAAATAAATGAAACTGTGGGTGAAATATTTAATTGTTGCTTTTGCAATTTCATTTATTCTACTTATCAGCGACTTGAAAAATGAAATGGACAGGTATTTTATTTTGGGTAAATCCAGTCCTGAGGTTGTAAAATATAGTCTAAAACCTCAATTTTATAGGAATGGCAAATTTTTTCGATACCAAAATTGATTTTTTAAAGGGCGTAGGTGTGCAAAAAGCCGCTTTGCTTAACCTTGAGCTTCGCATTTTTACTTATGGCGACTTAATTCAATATTACCCCTTTCGCCACGAAGACCGCTCGAAAATAACCCCTATTTGCGACATTAGTGAAGATTCAGTATCAGTTCAAATAAAAGGGCAATTAATGAGCTGGGGTATGCTAGGCGAAGGCCGTAGCACTAGGCTTTCTGCACAATTTACCGATGGTACAGGTACTATAGAATTGGTATGGTTTCAGGGGGCAAAATGGGTGCAAAAGAATCTCAAATTGAACACCACTTTTTTGGTCTATGGCAAGCCTACTATGTTTCGAGATCAGTTCAATATTGCCCATCCAGAAATGGAAATCTTTACCGAGACTACTGAAAATAAAGGCTTGCAACCGGTTTACAATACCACAGAAAAATTAAAAAGAAGCTTTTTGGACAGCAAAGCCATTGCCAAAATACAGGCTACTTTAATGCCGCTTGCCTACCCACAGCTACAGGAAACATTGCCTGATGGATTAATACAACAGTTTAAGTTTATTGATAAAAAATCGGCGGTAAAGCAAATTCATTTTCCAGCATCAGAGCGAGAACTAGCTCAAGCAATGGCCCGCTTAAAGTTTGAAGAATTGTTTTTTATTCAATTAAAATTATTGAGTCAAAAAACACTGCACAAAAAGCAATTTCAAGGATTTATTTTTAGGCAAATTCCTACGTTAAATCATTTTTACAAACATCATTTGCCATTTGCCTTGACCAATGCCCAGAAGCGTGTAGTAAGAGAAATATACGAGGACGTATGCACTGGAAAGCAGATGAATCGCCTACTTCAAGGCGATGTAGGCAGTGGTAAAACTATGGTGGCATTTCTTTGTATGCTCATGGCACTTGACAACGATACCCAAGCCTGCCTGATGGCACCCACCGAAATACTTGCCGAGCAGCACTACCGTGGGTTAAAAGAATATTGCGACCTCATTGACATTCCTATTGCCAAACTTACTGGTTCTACAAAGCCCAAAGAAAGAGCAATACTGCACGAGGCTTTGAAAGAAGGGACTTTAAAAATTATCATAGGCACACATGCTTTACTGGAAGATACCGTACAATTCAAGCTGCTAGGGCTGTGTGTGGTAGATGAGCAACATCGCTTTGGCGTAGCACAGCGGGCGAAACTATGGAAAAAAAATACCGAAGTGCCGCCTCATGTGTTGGTGATGACGGCCACACCCATACCACGCACACTGGCTATGACCCTATATGGCGACCTAGATATCTCGGTGATTGATGAATTGCCTGCTGGTAGAAAGCCCATTCAAACCATTCATAGTTTTGACAAAGATAGGTTGCGGGTATTGGGCTTTATGAAAAAACAAATAGAGGCTGGAAGGCAAGTATATGTGGTGTATCCGCTGATAGAAGAATCTGAAAAGTCAGATTTGAAAGATTTGCAAGATGGGTACAACAGCATCACCCGATATTTTCCAGAATATGCCGTAAGCATACTTCATGGACGAATGAAGCCCAAAGACAAAGATTTTGAAATGATGAGGTTTGTAAATAATGAAACCAAAATCATGGTTGCTACCACTGTGATAGAAGTGGGCGTAAACGTGCCCAATGCCAGCGTAATGGTGATAGAAAATGCCGAACGGTTTGGACTTTCGCAACTGCATCAGTTGCGAGGGCGTGTAGGGCGTGGGGCAGAGCAATCGTACTGTATTTTGATGAGTACTTTTAAGCTAAGCAAAGAAAGTAAAGTAAGACTAGAAACAATGGTGCGTACCAATAATGGATTTGAAATAGCCGATGTAGATTTAAAGCTTCGTGGCCCTGGTGATATGAGTGGCACACAGCAAAGTGGCGTTTTAGATTTACTGCTCGCAGATTTGTCGCAAGATGCAGAAATATTGAAACACGCCAGAGAGGCGGCAAAATTAATATTAGAAACAGACCCTAATTTAGAACTGGAAGCGAATAAAAATATACGCCAACACATTGCTTCGCTAAAGAAAACGTCATTGAATTGGAGTAGAATTAGCTAGTATTTTTTCAGTTGGATATTAATTGCTAAATTGATGATGCTATTCACCTCAATATAGATTTCCAATAGATGTCATTTGAACAACTAAAATTAACCTCAAATAAACTTTAAAAACTTATGAAAAAATTAATGAAACTTTCGGTCATTGCTTTAGTTGCATGTGCAGTAATTTATTCTTGTAAAAAGAAAGATGATCCAGCACCAGTGGCGGCTACTACGGCAGGCACTACAACAACTGGTACCACCACTACTGGTACTACTACCACGGGAACAACTACAAGTGGCACTACATCTGGCACCACGACAAGTACTACGCCTACTAAGACATCAATGTTAGTTAATAAAAAATGGGGAATGTCTGCATTTACAGTTAGCCCTGGAGTAGTAATTGGCGATCCATCTTTAGGACTTACAGTTACAGATTTATTTGATGCCACTATTAAAGCAGTTTACCCTTGTATTACAGACGATACCTTGAGTTTTTCTTCTACAAGCAATGCAGTAATTAATGGTTTATTTACCTCAATGGCAAATGCAAAGTGTGGAACTGAGAAAGATGGCAATGGCACATGGACAGCCAATACAGATTTTACTCAAATTACAATTGTTGATAATGCAAATAGTCAAACCATTTTTTTTAAAGTTTTGGAATTAACGGATAAAAAAATGAAAGTAGAAACCGTTCGCAAAAATCCTTTAGACGCAACTGACACCAAAGATTACACTGCTACTATTACTTTTAATTCCAAATAATTAATTCTTCTATTTTTAATTAATAACAACCTATCCGACAAATTCGGGTAGGTTGTTTTTTGAAACACTTTTATTGCCACCATGCTTACCAAAGAACAAGCCCTAAAAAAATATTTCGGTTACACCACTTTTCGTCCACTACAAGCAGAAATTATTGACAACATTTTAGCTGGGAACGATTCTTTGGTACTCATGCCTACAGGTGGCGGTAAGTCGGTTTGCTTTCAAATACCAGCATTGGTAAGCGATGGACTTTGCGTAGTGATATCGCCATTGATTGCCTTGATGAAAGACCAAGTAGAAGGCTTAAAGGCCAATGGTGTGGCGGCAGCTTACTTAAACAGTACCGTCTCGGCAGCAGAGCAAAACAAAATCGAACAAGCCTGCTACGACAAGCAATTGAAGCTGCTTTACCTTTCGCCAGAAAAATTATTCTCGAATAGTTACATTCAAATCCTTTCACAGTTTCCTATTTCCCTATTTGCCATCGACGAGGCACATTGTATTTCCTTTTGGGGCCACGATTTTAGACCAGAATACACCCAGTTAAACAAGCTGAAAAAATATTTTCCTGATATCCCCATTATTGCCCTTACTGCCACTGCCGATAGGGTTACTCGCAAAGACATATTACAACAATTAAGCATTGACGAATCCAATGTTTTTATATCTTCATTTGACAGACCAAACCTTAGTCTTACAGTGCTGCCAGCCCGTGGACGCATTCAGTATATTATAGATTTTATCAGTACCCATCGTGGGCAGGCGGGTATTGTGTATTGTCTTTCTCGCAAATCTACCGAAGATTTGGCGGAGAAGCTTGTAAAAGCAGGCTACAAAGCCAAGGCCTACCATGCAGGAATGGAAGCCCAGCAAAGGTCGCAAACGCAAGAAGATTTTTTGAAAGACGATATTCAAATTATTTGTGCAACCATTGCTTTTGGAATGGGGATAGACAAGTCAAATGTGCGTTGGGTGATACATTACAATTTGCCAAAAAATATTGAAAGTTTTTACCAAGAAATTGGTCGTGCAGGGCGAGATGGAATGCCTTCAGAAACGATATTATTTTACAATATCAGCGATTATTTTGTTCAAATTGATTTTTTAAAAGACCTGACACCAGAGCGTCGAGAACTGCAAACGGCCAAGCTAGACCGTATGCGGCAATATGCCGAGGCTGATATTTGCCGTAGGCGAATATTGATTAGCTATTTCAATGAAACTGTAGATAAAGATTGTGGCAATTGCGATGTATGCCGCAACCCTCGCAGCAAATTTGACGCTACCATATTGGCTCAAAAAGCTTTGTCGGCAGTGGTGCGAACCGATGAGAAGATTGCCATAGGAGCAGCAATAGAGATATTGAGAGGTTCGCATGTAAAAAGTCTGGTAGAGAAAGGCTATGATAAACTGAAAACCTTTGGCGTAGGTAAGGAATTGCGTGCCGAAGAATGGGCCGATTATCTGTTGCAAATGCTGAACAGTGGCGTGGTAGATATAGCCTACGACGAAGGGCATTCCCTAAAGCTAAACAACACCAGCTGGCAAGTGCTTAAAGAAGGTAGAAAAGTAATGCTTTCTCGAGCACAATCGCCACAGCAAAAGAAGGAACAATTGCTAGAACAAGAATATAAAAGGAAGTCGAAAAAAGAAGTATTATCCGAAGATTTATTTGACCGGCTCAAAGTGCTACGCAAACAATTGGCAGATAGTCAAGGAGTGCCTGCTTACATCATTTTTAACGACAAAACATTATCTGAAATGGCAGCAGACATGCCACTTTCAGAGGCTTCCATGCTTGAGGTTTCAGGTGTTGGGCAACAGAAATTTGAACTCTATGGGCAATTGTTTTTAGACGAAATATTGACCTTTGCAAAAGGAGCACAAAACAATGGCTCGAAAATTAAAGGGGCTACTTACTTAGTAACACATGAGCTGTATCAGCAAGGAAACAGTCCTGAAGAGATAGCCGCTCAGCGGGGCATGAACATAGTAACGATATATGGGCACCTTTGCCAATTGGTAGAAAACGGTGCTAAAGACATCAATTTACGCAGCATGATTAACGATAGCGAATTGACATTTATTAATAAAGCATTAACCACGCTTCCGCCAGTAGACAATGCACTAAAGCCAGTATTTGATTACCTAGGTGGCGAGGTAGATTACCATAAAATAAGAATTGCCCATACTTTGATGAAGCAACGCATTACAAAGTAATCTAAAGTTATATTAAAATTATTGGCAAACTGAAAGCCCGCTCTAATTCTATTGATGATTAGCCCTATTTGCCTATATTTGTAAGACCTCTGAAATTTATGAAAGCAACTAAAAAAGTAAAGCCATTTGACGCTGTAAAAATGATGAGAGACATCAGAAATAAAATTAGTTCTGATACTCAAAATATGACACTTGACGAATTGAAAGCTTATATAAAACAGCAGCTTGTTGAAAATGGGGCTAAACTAGTTGGTCAGTAATATATTATATTGTCCTAGGTAGGTGTTACTACTTGTAATTCGTATGATTCTAATAAAGCAAAAAAAATAAATATGAAACTATTCGACGTATATCCATTATTCAATATAGAACCTGTAAAAGCTCAAGGCTCTTGGCTGTGGGACAATGATGGCAATAAATACCTAGACCTGTATGGTGGTCATGCAGTAATTTCGATTGGGCACTCACATACCCATTATGTAAGAAAAATTACGGAACAATTGAACCGTATTGGATTTTATAGTAATTCAGTTCAAATTCCT
>JAAFID010000075.1 GCA_013297765.1 Cytophagales bacterium
ATAAATCCTAAAACAAAATTAAATCTATAATATTCCCTAAAACTATAACCTCAAAATTAAACCCTAAACCCTTCCGATTTATTGGGGATGCAAAGGTAATAAAGAAATTTAAATTCGCAAACTGTAAACAAGAATATTTTAAAACTTATTTACATCTCATTTTTTCAATATGTCCCAAAACCCTTTTGATTTATTGGGGATGCAAAGGTAGAAATTATTTTCGTAGAACCAAATATATGTTGCAATATTTTTTGATTTAAAACAATTTTTGGCTCAACAAATTGATTTATTGTGCTATTTTTTTTTGAAAACGGGAACGGTGCTACATGGTTCTCCAAACATTATGCTGGCCGCAATTGGGGTTAATGCTCTTGTTATTTCACCATAGGCAATAAGAGGAACTATTTTGCTACTGCATCCTTTTATAACAATTTTTTGATTAACATACTGTTTTAAATCTAGATGTGCAATAGCATGGGTAAATAAGTAATTCTCTAAATCTTGTAAAGTACCTATTATTGCATGTTGAGCATAAAAAATAATCCGATTGATGACAATCATATAGGCCCAATGCGGGATAATAGTATCTATCGAACAATAAATAGCAATATTTTTGTCTTTAAAAATTTGCCAATCGAATATTGCGACTCTTTCTCTGAAAAGTTTTTCTTTAAGGAAGGTATTTTCAAATAAAAATGGGGAGAGATCGAAGGCTATTCTTTCACTAGGATTGCGAAGCTTTTCTAAATCTAATGTTATAAGACCACTTGTGGCTACTTTATTTACTATAGAATTTTCCATAATATAAGATAAGGGGAGTGGGTTGTGATGATTTAAAGAGAACAATTATGCTATAATAAGGTTAAATTGTTTTAAATATTGTGGTTCGAAGGTATATATATTAGCGAATTTATTGCTCAGATAATATTGATATACCAAAAAGTTTTGTTGGGCAGCAAGGGGGATAATGTCTGGAATAGTATGCCAACTCGAATTTGTCTCTATTTCGGTTTTAAATTTGGGCATTCCTGAGCCAAAAAAAATCACGCTGGTGTCTTTTGACAGGTTTTGATAGGAATTATCATTAAGTATTAGTGGATGTGAATGTTGAAAAATTTGACCATGAGCATCTACCACCATGGTGTATATTTCCATTCTTCTAGCATCTAGCATGGGAACATAATAATCGAATGAAGGATATGTGTTAATGACATGCATGGCCATGCTATAGAGCGTATCTACTGCTATTAGCGGTTTCTTCAGTGCTAAACATAAACCTTTTGCAACTGAAACACCGATGCGTAAACCTGTATATGAACCTGGGCCAGCTGATACCGCTATGGCATCAAGTTGATTGATTGAAAGTTGAGATTGTGTTAATATTTGATTTACTAATAATAATATTTTTTGCGAATGGCTCTTTTCTTCTTCTATGGATAAGTTTAGAAGAGTTTTTCCATTGGCACTGAGCGATACTGAGCAATTTGCCGCACTCGTTTCTATTGCAAGGATATGAATGGTATTCACAAGATTAATTTGCTAAATAAATTATTGTTAAAAATTAAAGCCTAGTAGTTCTATGGATTTTTTCAGGATTACAATCAATAAAAATATGCTGTATATAATTATGATTTGGGGTGAAGATAGCTTTCGTGAGTATTTAACACCTAATTTAGATGTAAATAATACTCCGATAATGAGTGTAATGGAAATGGGTATAACGATGTAGCCTATGCTAAATATTGGTAATTGGTGGGTAGGATTTTCCCAAAGATTAAATATAGTAGAAACTAGGGATGTAAGCATGATGACACCAGAGGAAATGATAGAGGCTTTTTTGATATCTTGATTTAAAAAAGAGGAAAGAAAAGGAATGATAATAATGCCCCCACCTAACCCAGAAAAGGAAGAAATAAGCCCTCCCAAAAGACCTGCTATAGGATACCAATAGATGTTATGATTTTCAATTTTAGCCACCGATTTACTTTTGATTTTAAATATTGTGTTGAAAAATAAAAACAAGAGAAAAATGAGTGTAATAAGGTTGTAATTAAATAGGGAGTAGTGATGGGTGTTTACTATGTATTTTAAGGAAAGTATAGATGAGAGGGAAGAAAAAAGGCCAATTAGAGCCAGTTCTTTGAGATAAATGTTTTGTTTGAAATGCTGATAATTGACTACTGATGAAGCTACTAATATGGCAAATAAGGAATTAGCTATTGTGTATTGGGCTATTTCTGCTGTTGGTACGCCTAGATGATGTAGTGCGGCAGGGATAACCAAGACGTATATAATGCCGCCACCTATGCCTATAAGCCCCGCTATAAAACCGCCAGCAAGACCTGCTACAAACAATAAAATGTAAGGGAGCATTTAATAATAATGTTTATTTCAATTTGGCAGCATAGGATGCCGTATCGGCAAATAATTGAATAGCTGCCTGAATATCAGTATCATTGTCGAAAGATGCTTCTAGTGTTCCTTTTTGAAAATAATATCGTGAAACAATTTCTTCCTCAATTCTTTCACAGATTTCGCTTTTAAAAGTTTGCAAATCGTTTTCTTTATTGTGACCTACTTGTTTTTTTAATCCAGCAATTTGATCTTTGATGCCATCAAAATATTTTTCTTTTTTTGCATTAGCGACAAGTTCATCCAAATTGGTTTCTACCTTAGTGATATAGTCGTAATCTTTCTCTTGAAGCCATTTCACAAAATTTTGATAGTCTTCGGTTTTTAATTTGAATGTTTTGGCGGGTGGCAAGGTTTTGTGCTGTGAGTAATATAGGCTTGCAAAGTCAAAAATAAGGCCTTTACTAATCAAACTTGCTGTGATGGGGGCAATAACAAAATCTTCGGTAAGCACATCTGGAGTAACTCCGCCGCCGTCATACACTAGTCTTCCATTTTTAGTTTTGAAAGCAGTTTTTAAAGAATCGGCGAAGTGACCTACACTACCATCTTCATTTCGATGAGTATAGTCTATTGCTTGAATACATCTACCACTAGGGATATAATATTTGGCGGTGGTAATTTTTAATTGAGAATTGTAAGGCAATGGGCGGGTAGCCTGTACTAAGCCTTTGCCATAAGTTTTTTGCCCGATAAGTACGCCTCTGTCGTAATCTTGAATAACTCCAGAAACAATTTCTGATGCAGATGCACTGCGTCCATTGGCCAGTATAACTAGGGGTATTTCAATATCTACGGCTGTATTCATTGCATTGTAGGTTTTATTCCATTCTGCAATTTTACCTTTTGTACTTACTATTTCTTTATCTTTGGAAATGAATAAATTGCTAATGTTAATGGCTTCTGTAAGCAAGCCTCCTGGGTTGTCTCTGAGATCGAGAATGATGTTTTTGGCTCCTAATAGTTTAAGATCAAGGAGTGCTTTTTTTACTTCTTTCGAGGCATTGTTGGTAAAATCGGTGAGTTTGATATAGCCTGTGGTTTTATCTATCATGCCACTATATGGTACATTTTCCACCTTGATTTTTTCTCTGATAATGGCTACGTCAAAGGGGGGGGCTATACCGTATCTTTTAATTTTTATTTTTACTGGGGTACCGGACTGACCTTTTAATAATTTGCTTATATCGGCGGTGTTTTTGGTTGTCACCTCTATTCCATCTATTGCCAAAATTTCATCGCCTATAATTAGCCCTGCTTTATGTGCAGGATATCCCTCGTAAGGCATGAGGATAATTGATTTTTCATTTCTTTTACCCACAACAGCTCCAATTCCACCGTACTGACCAGTGGTCATGGTGCGAAAATCTTCAATTTCATCTTCAGGAATATAGTTGGTGTAAGGGTCTAGCGATTCTAACATGCCATCAATTCCCTTTTTTATGAAAGTGTTTGGGTTAATTTCGTCCACATAATAGGTATTTACTTCTTTAAAAAGTGAAGCGAAAACATCTATATTTTTGGCAATTTCAAAATATTTTTCGGGCTGGTTAGCTGCTACAAATACCATAGCAAACGAAAAAATAATGAATAAAAATAATATGGATTTCTTTGATTTAGACATCTATAGGTAGCGTTTATAGGAATAACGGAAAATGAAGCAAGTTTGAATTTTAAATTGGTTATTAAAACTACTTTTATTGTGTGCCAAAAACAAAAATGATGACAAAAAATATTGTTTAGTGTACGCTACCTAAACGCAACAGCAGTGGAGCAAGTTTGTTCTCTATTTCTTTGAATGTTAAAATATCTTTGGCAACGTACACAATAGCAAAGACTTTGTGGGTAGGCTGATCGATAGAGGGATGAAAAAGAAGATGCTTGTTCAATCTGTACGACTCTCTAATGCGTCTTTTTATGAGATTGCGGTGAACAGCTCTTTTGAAAGAACGCTTAGAAACGGTTATCAATAGTTGACTATGACCTAGTATAGGCTGGTTAATCAGGTAAAAAAACTTGAAAGGGTATGAAAAAAAAGAATTGCCCTTAAGGAACAATTCTTTAATTATGATTTCATTTGAAAGTTTTTCATATTTCTTAAATGTATGAGAAATAGGAGAAATTTCATCAAGCATTGTCTTGATTGATTATAAAAATACAAGGCTAAAAACTAAGCTTTGTGTCTTTTCTCGTCGGAAACGGTTAGCTTATGTCTGCCTTTAGCTCTTCTACTAGCGATAACTCTACGACCGTTTGCAGACTCCATTCTATGTCTAAAACCGTGTTTATTTCTTCTCTTTCTTTGTGAGGGTTGGAATGTCCTTTTCATTTCGGTATTCTTTATTAAGTTTTAAAAACAAAATTAGCCTGCAAAGCTATGGAAAAAAATTGCATTTCACAAAATTATCACATATATTTTTTTAATATATGTATTGCAACAAATTGACTCAACATATAGAACATCGCTTTACTTTGAATAGTAATTGATATTCACCTTATATCTATATTTAGGTGGCCCTCCAATAGGGATAGCATAGAATGGCACGGGTTTATTGAATTGGTTGGTTACATACATTACCATATCATTTTCTTTGTTGTCTTTTTTTATAATCTGAATGTTGAGCGTGGTATTTTTTTCTTCTTCAACAATTAAATGAGTGCTTTCTGACCATTCGTTGTCGTTGGAATGCTTTACTTTTTGTCGATTTTTCTTTATTGAATACAATACAATGCTGCCATCATTGTCAAAATCAAACGTATGTATTTTTAGCGACACTACATCTTTATTCGCAAATGGATAAAAGAATGCGACGGTGTTTTCTTTGGACACTAGCCGAAAAGTATATTTGTAGGTAAAGGCATTTGCCCCTTCTATTGCATGGTTTTGGTCATGATTGCTGCTTATGAAATAGCGGTATAGGTTACCGTTGCGACCTGTCAAGCCCTCACAAACTAGCTTAAATACATATCCATCCATATCATTTACCAATTCTCCTTCTTTGGGGTTAAATGGGCCAAATACAAACCACTTGTTATTGAAATGTGGGCTGCAATCAAACGTTTTTGTAGTGAGTAAAACGCCGCTTTTAAAATTACCAACGGGGTCAATATTTCTAGCATCAGGATCTGTAAAACAGCCCTTGCTGCCATAAACAGAAAATTTGGTTTTGGAAACATTGTCTTTCACCTTGTCAATATCTCCACCTACGTCTGGGTCAAAGATTCTGATAAAAAATGGGGTATTAAGTGTCTTAGGTAGTACTACAAAAAAGGTTTGTGTATAGTCGTCGTCTCCGTAGCTTTTATCGGATTGGTTGCTAAATGTGGTGATGTAATCTATATTTTCGCTATCGTGTGGCAACGCCTGCCCATAGGTAGATGAAGTAAAAAAATTAAGTGCCAAAAAAGTGATAATGATGTATCTCAAGTAGGGTTGTTATTTAATGTAAACTTTTTTATTGTTGTATATTACTTTACGCTTGCCATGAATAGCTAGCTCTACCAATACTTCTACCTTATGCCAGCCTTTAGTGGCAAATAATACGGAGGTAGTAGTACCAGTTGCAAATTGCTTATTGTGTATTTTCCAGGTTACACTCACTATTTCCGCTTGGGTATCTGTCCAGTTTTTTTCTATGGTAAATTCAACAGTTTCTTGTTGAGCAATAGTATCTAAAGCATTGATAGCAATACTGAGATTTTGCTTTATATCTATGGGTATTGTGGCTACTTGCTCCACTATGCTGGGGTATTCTGTGGCTGTGGCTGTAAGGGTAGCTGTGTACTTGCCTTCTTTTGGGTAGCAGTGGGTTACCACTAGGCCTTGAGCTGTGGTGCCATCGCCCATATCCCAAGTATAGGTATAGGCTGCACCTTCAATATCTATTGATTGGGAAACATCAAGTGATATACAGCGAGGACTTTCTACTTGTTGATTGTTAGCAAATTTGATCAGTTGCTGAAACCTCAATGCAGCATCTACTGGCTTTCGAAAAAAATTATAAATATTAAAATCAAAGGATTTGCTGGGGCGGTCTGAGGCAAAAGCACCATATTGTAGTTGAGCATCGGCAACAAAAGCTAATTCATTGTAATCGGTATTGAGTGAGGTTAGTGGTTCAGGTTTATATTTAGCACAATTTAACAGCGAAGAGGTGTACAAGTCAAAATTGTGGCCTGCCGATGAGCTATTGGTAGCATAAAAGAATCGGGTATTGTTCAATAAAAAGGGATGCAATTCGTCAAATTTAGTATTGATAAGTGGCCCTAAATTGATGGGTTGGGAAAATACACCATTCATTTTGTGGGTCAAGTACAAATCGTAGCCGCCGAAACCCCCTATCATATTCGCAGAAAATAAAACGATAGTCTCTGATGCGTTGCTTGATGCATGTACGGTGTTGTAATTTTTGTTATTCCATAAAAATTCTGTGGCGGTAGTGGTGTCTATTTCAGAATTGTCGGGAATTTTATAAACTGAGCGTAGCCGAGTGGGCAATTCAGAATTTATGATGGGATGGAGTTGGTTGCTATCATTTATTGTCAAATACATTTTAGGGTATAAATCGACTGGCAATAATTTAGAAATACGAGCATTGATAGCAATACCCGATGTGTTTTTATTGTTTTCTCGGTTTAGACTATAGCTTAATATTTTTAACCCCAATGTGTTCTTCTGCCCTTTGGCAAACAAGATTAGGTTTGGAGCCACTCCAATGGGGAGTTCGGCAAAATCAGAATTATTTGCAAATGGCTTTACCTCGAATGTATCGGTGGCGAACGTAAAAATGTTATTGGCAATATTGGCATTTTTTGCCTTCATTATCAAAGTATCTAGAGGCGGTATTTGAGCATCCAGAATTGATGATATTAAAATAAAAAATAAAAAATATAGCTTCAAAAATCTTGTCATTCCATTTGCCTAGTTCACAGATTATTGTTGGTTTGAAAGTTACACAAAAAAAGAGAAATGTAAAATTATTTAATCTTGGGCAATTGCTGTTTTTAAAAATCAAACTGCTGTAGCTCGATAACATCAACTTTACTTTAAACTTCACAAAAAGTGGTCAATGCTATAAAAATACACAATAATAGTATTGAATTTTTTGACACACACACCTGATGCTCTGTCCATTTTTGATTCGACTATCCATCCTGCTGGTATTTTAAAACACATTGTATTACCTTAATCAAAATTTTTTCAAATACGCCTTCGTAGCCAACGCAAGCATCTCTTTATCTCCTTTGCTATCGCCGTAGGCGTAAATTTCCGAATATTCTGCAAGATTTATAATAGCTTTAATACGATTGGCTTTCTCTATTCCAAAGCAATTGGCAGAGGCCAGTCTGCCTGTCACTTTTCCATCTTTAATTTCTAGTTCTGTTGCTATTAGTTCTACATTAAGTACTTTTGACCAATCCTTTAGCCAATGTGATGCAGAGGCTGAAACAATCACTATTCTATGATTATTTTCCTTATGCCAATTTAATTTATTGATAGCTGTTGAACGAAGCATTTTGGGTATTTGGGTTTCGGCAAACAGTTTCGCAGCAGCATTGAAAATAGCAATAGGCGTATTTTTAAAAAAATATTGCAATACAATTTCTTTGGCTTTCCAATTTGGAATCAAGTTCATTTTGTATAGTGCCAAAACAGGCATCAATAGAGCAAAGCCGATGTAAAATGTCGCCTTTCCTTTGTGAAATTTGATCATTTCCAAAAACGAATCTTTGGTGGTAATGGTGCCATCAAAATCAAAAAATGCAATGACCTTTGGCATGGTTACAATTTCATTTTCTTAAAGATATTTTCGGGAATAGAAGCGATGGTGAGCATGATCCATTTCCAAATCCAGAGTACATGTAGGGTATTGGTTTTTTTCAAATACGCTTTGTAAATGGCCTCGCCTACTTGGTTTGGTTGTGCGGTAAGTAGCTTTGGCAAAGGCAGTCCAGCGGTCATCTTGGTATTTACAAATCCTGGCTTTACGGTCATTACATGCACATTGCTTTTAAACAATCTGTTGCGAAGCCCGTCAAGAAATACGGTAAAGCCAGCTTTGGCACTACCGTAAAAATAATTGCTCTGCCGACCACGTTCACCAGCTACGGAGCTAATTCCAATAATTGTTCCCGATTTTTGGTGTTCGTATTTATTGGCTATAACCGATAGTATAGAAACCGCCCCAACATAATTGACCGTTATTATTTGTAATGCCTCTTCCACATTTTGCTCGGCCTTTGCTTGGTCGCCTAGGTATCCAAATACACAGGCGGTTATTTGGGGTAGTTGAGGCAGGGTATTTACAAATTCTATGTGAGTAGCCATTTTTTCTGCTTCAAAATGTACCCTTGAAACAGCTATTTGATAGCGTATTTGCAAATCGTTTTTGATGCGGTCAAGCTCACTAACATTGCGACCTGCAAGAACTACATCAAATTTACGCTGTGCAAAACTTGCTGCTATAGCCTGTGCTATGTCAGAGGTTGCACCTAGAATTAATATTGAAGGCATAAGATGTTGTTTTATTTAATAAGCCCTGGTAAATAAATGATGACATAAAAGCTAGCTAGCCAGCCTAAAATGGTGAAAATAATGAATTTATCGGTGTATAAAATTTTGGTGGGCGAGCCGCTGTTGTTTTCCACAAATGTTATTTGTAGATAGCGCAACATGCCAGCAATAACAAAAATGGTGGTAAGGTAAATATTGTCAGAATGCATTCGGGCAACCACGTCGGGGCTGATAGTGTACATAAGATACGCAACAATGATTACCCCGCACAGCATAGACATTGAAGTGTTGGCAAAATCTAGGTTATAGTCTCTCACCGATTTGCGCATAGATTTGCCCAACGATAAATACATCAATACGTCGTCTCTTCGCTTGGCCATTGCTAAAAATACAGCTAGTAAAAATACCATAATAATGAGCCACTGAGAAATAGGAATAGAAATAATGACCCCCCCGCTCAATGCTCGTAGCAAAAAACCAAATGCCACAATGATAATATCGAGGATAGAAATATTTTTTAAGCCCAAAGAATAGCTAATATTCATCATAAAATAAACCCCTAGAAGTACTAAAAATGATTTATTGAGTGTGATAGCTATTCCAAAACCTGTAATCACAAATGCCGCCATTAAAAGCATAGCAAACAATGGTTTTGCCTTGCCCGATGCCAAAGGACGATTTTTCTTTTCTGGATGTTGCTGGTCTAGGCTAATGTCTTTATAATCATTTACAATATAAATGGCACTAGCTACCAAACTAAATGATAGAAAGCCCATTGAAAGTGCGATAAAATTTTCCTTAATAAAAAGCTCTCTAGAGAAATAAGCTGGTGCAAAAACGAAGATGTTCTTTACCCATTGATGGGGGCGAATAAGTTTTAGGTAAGGGAGCATAAAATAATGGTGAAACTATTTTATATCCACTAAATCTATTTCGTACATGACAGGTGTTTCCGGGGGTACCATGTATTGCCCATCGTTGCTGGGGTCTTTGATGCCCGATTTGCCATAAGCCAACTTGGGTGGCAGTATCAAAATTCCCTTTTCCCCTTCTTTCATTAGCAGTACGCCTTCGTCCCAGCCAGGGATGGCTTGCTGTACGCCTACGGTAAATTTAAAGGGTTCGTCCTTTCTATTCGACTCAAATTCTCTTCCATTCAAAAATTTGCCAGTGTAGTAAACCTCTACTTTTTGGCCTGCCTTGGGCTTGTCGCCACTGCCCTTGCTGGTCATAATGTACTTTAACCCTGTGGAAGTAAGTATGGTATCGCCTTTTTTATCCATTTTGGCAAATTGGATTTTTTTGGCTGTTACCTCTTCTAGGTTTACGCCTATAAGTTCTTCAATTGCATTTTTAGCCTGTGCTACATCGGTTTCTGATTGAATTTTTGCACCTACGGCCTCGTTGTATATGATAAATGATTTATTGTAATCTTCCAAAGTACCTTCTCCCTTTTTCAAGTTTTTGGTAATCACCAAATGTACCAAATGTGCCTCTTCTTGCGAGCGAATTTTGTATTTTAATATCTCAATTGCCGCAACGTAATTTTGATATCTTCTGAGTATTTCCCCTCTTGTTTGCAATTTTTGAACACGTACTCGTGCATCGGCTATTCGCAAAGCAATTGGGTCTTTTTTCGATTTTGCGGCTTCCATTTCCAGCAAAGCAATCTCATTGGATGGGTGATTTTTCCAAGCTACTTGTACCAGCTTTTCAGCGGTAGATAGCGTGTCTGTACTGGCATCTGTTGGTATTATTTTGTCGTAATCTACTCTTTGAGCTAGTGATTGTAAAGCCAAAAGTAGAAGCAAAGAAGCAAGGATTTTGTGCATATTTCTTACGTTGGGTTAGAAATGGCAATTTACTAATTAACCTGAAATTATTGTATTATAATATAGCAACAATGGCAGTAGTTACAAAAAAGAAGGAAAGTTAGGGCATGAATAGAAAATTAGATTAGAAAATTCTAATCCTAAAAAGTATAACAATAAGTGGCACCAGCAACTAGCATTTCTAGAATAGAAATTGATATAAAGATTTCGCTTTAAATTTTTTCTCTCTATCTACAACAAGTTCATCATATTCATTGTGTTTATGAACTTTGGTAGAAGCCAATGCTGCATCTTGCTGCAAAATGACTCTATCGGTGGCTTCAAAAATACTTACGGGAACTTTATATTCCGCTTTTTTGGGTGGTGATTCCATAATAATTTGAATTAAGACGATAATAGATTAAAATGTAGTTTGAAATTCTGTAGAAATTTTGAAGTTCTATTTATTGATTATTAGAACTATCTATGGCAACACTTGGGTATATACCAAAAAATAAGCACTAGTAACCTTGAAACGAGAAGAAATAAAATTTGTTGTATATAAGATAGTTAAATTTTCTTGTACTATCCTGAAGTTTTTTAGCATATTATTCTATTAAAAAATCTTGCCATCAAATCTTTGGCAGGGGCATAATGCGTGATTTTGAAATAAATACTACAAAAACCTTGATTAGTGACATGGGCAGACGTTGATTTTTGCAAATTTTACTACATTTGTGCTGAATTTTTTTATCCCAATTTTATGTGGACTAAACTGTCCGTTATCATCATCAAATATAGATTCTGGTTGCTCGTAGTAACAGGACTTGTTACCGCCTTTATGGCTTATGAAAGCCGCAGAGTAGAACTTACTTATGATTTTGTGAAGGTAATTCCTGAAAGCGACGAAGATTTTATATACTTCAAAAAGTTCAGGCAAACTTTTGGCGAAGACGACAATGTTTTTGTGGTGGGCATGCAAGACTCGTCAATATTGGCACTTGCAAAATTTCAGCAATATCAATTGTTGGCACAAAATCTTAAAAATATAGCTGGAATAAGCGAAGTGATTTCCCTGCCGTCGATGAAGATAATGGCAAAGGATACGGCCAATAAAAAATTTGAATTAAAAACGCTTTTTACCAAAAATGTTACCTCTCAGAAAGAGCTTGACAGCCTACTGCAACGGGCAAACGACAACAAATTTTATGAAGGATTGCTTTATAACAAAAGCACAAGTGCCACGCTGCTAGCCATCACGATGGAGAAAGCGGTGGTAAATTCGGCACGTCGCCAAATGGTGATGGACGACATTCTCGCCTTGTGCGACCAATTTTCTGCTGACACGAAAATCAAGTTGCACTACGCTGGGTTGCCTTATGTACGTAGCATTATGGTAAAGAAAGTTTCCAAAGAATTGAAGCTACTTTCAGTTCTTGCAGCATTGGTTACTTGCCTTATTTTGTTTTTCTTTTTCCGTTCATTTCTTGCCGTAATCTTTACTTTTTTAGTCATCGTTATTACCGTTTTTTGGACTATGGGCACTATTGTGTTGCTGGGTTACAAAATGACCTTGCTCACAGGAATGCTGCCTGCATTGATTATTGTTATTGGCATTCCCAATTGTGTGTATATGTACAACAAATACCATCAGGAATTTAAACGGCATAAAAATAAAGTTAAAGCCGTAAGTAGAATTGTAGAAAAAATTGGTTTTCTCACCTTTATGACCAATGCCAATACGGCGGTAGGTTTCTTTGTATTGTTTTTTACAGACATTGTGATTATCAAAGAATTTGGCATGGTCGCTGGAGTGTTAAGTCTTGCCACATTTGTAATTACTATGGCAGTGATACCGCCAATACTGATGTATTTGCCAGAGCCAAATGTAAAGCAGTTGAAGCACTTAGATTTTGGCATGATTGCCAAGGCACGTATATACCTGGAACGTACCGTTTTGAATCATCGCAAATTGATTTACACCATAACTATTGTTTCGCTAGGCTTAGGCATTTGGGGAATTTTTCAAATCAAAAGTGTGTCGTACATGGTAGATGATTTGCCAAAAAATAGTTCTGTAAAAACTGATTTGGCATTTTTTGAGGAGCATTTCCATGGAGTAATGCCGCTGGAGATTGTGGTTGATTTGGGCAAGAAGAAAGCAATTTTCAAACAATCAAACTTGACTTTATTAGAAGAATTTGAAACTTTTTTAAAAGCTCAAAAGCCACTTTCTCCGCCACTTTCTATCCTTAACATTATTAAAGGTTCTACACAGGCTTTCTACAACGACAATCCAGACGACTACCGCATACCAAGCAGCAATGAGCGTCCATTTATTTTAAAATATTTGAATAATAAAGGCGAGAATAAAAATTTGCTACGTGCATTTGTAGATTCTACAGGTCAATATGTACGCTTTACGTGCAAAGTTGCCGACATCGGCACCAACGAAATGAAACAGTTGGTTACGAAAGTAATAGAGCCAAAGACCAAAGAAATATTTGAAAGTAAAGGGATAAAAACTAAGATTACGGGAACTACTTTGTTATTTCTCAAAGGCAATCAATATTTGATAGATGACCTCACGGGCAGTTTGGTTTTTGCTTTTTTCCTCATTTCCATCATGATGGCGATGCTGTTTACCAACCTGAGAATGATTATAATTTCTGTAATTCCCAACCTTATTCCCATGTTACTCACCGCTGGCATTATGGGCTGGTTCGACATTACGCTAAAGCCCAGCACTGCCTTGATATTTAGTATTTCATTTGGAATATCTATCGACAGCACCATTCATTATTTGAGCAAATACAAACAGGATTTGAAAATACTCAAAGGCGATGTGGTAGGAGCGGTGAAAGCCAGCCTCTACGAAACCAGCATCAGTATGATATATACTTCTATCGTGTTGCTTTGTGGCTTTATCATATTTGCCTTTTCTGATTTTGGCGGGACGGTAGCCTTAGGGGTGCTTACTTCCATCACTTTATTTATAGCGATGATTACCAATTTAATTTTGCTGCCTTCGTTGCTGATTACTTTTGGAGAAGGGAAAAAGAGGAAGGTGTTGGAAGAAATATAATATGACAAATAAAGTATCAACATATTATTTTGATACAGAAAGAAATAATCTTAAGTATTATTTAATTCAATTGGAAAAATATGATGAAGTAAATAAATTTCTTAAAACTCAAAATTGGCTTTTCGTAAGCCCTTTATTTTTTCAAGGATATGAGTTAGAATTATTTTATAAATATATTAGCAGAGAGGGAGATTTTAAGAAAGAGATTAACAATTTGATTTTTAGAAAATTTTTCAATCTAAATTTTACAGCTTCATTCATTGAAGGTTATTGTGGGAGGTGTTTATACATTAAACCGTTTCTTCAATCCATCGAACACAGTTTAATACTTACTTTTCAGAAAGATTATGAAGGGGCTATAAAAACATTAATTCCAATAATTGAAGGGATTTTGAGAAAGTATTTAACTCATGAAAAAAGTTTGTATAGTGAAAAAATAGGATATAAACATTTAAAGCAGGCAATTGATTTTTTAAAAGCAGACCTGATAATAAATTACGAACAAGATTTATTAAATTATCAAGACCAAAATGGGAATAAAATATATTTTCAGGATGAAAAAATTAAAGAATTAGTAAAATTAAAAACTCAATATTATGAAACTTGGTTTTCATTTTTTGCTGATTTCTTTAACAATTCATTTTATTTGAATACTAAAGAAAATAAATTAAAAAATGAATTGAATCGACATGCTATTCTACATGAATATGGACTAAAAATATTCTATAACCTTGAAAATTATATTAAAGTATATTTTGTTTTGCAATTTCTAACTTGGACTTTTTTACAAAAAGAAAGAAAAAGTTTGTTAAATGAAATTACCCCATTCCGATATTTTGAGAAAGCATATGCGTATAGAAATATTATAAAATATTCAAGAAAGTTAATATTTGAAAAACATATTTTGAACAAAACGCATGATGGTTATGAAACTGAAATTATGCTTTCTGACAATCCTGTATTAATGAATTGTTTGATATCGATAAAATTTTTTATTAAATATCTAATTGTTAGAAAAATAGAGAAATTATTTTGGAGAAGACAGCATTTAAAAGTAAAGTCCTAAACTTAGCCCATATATAATTTAGTTGTCGCCAAATTTCTATCCTTTTACAAGTGGTTTCTCTTATTTATTTTCACAAAACTATTCCCCCATTCCCCTCCAACATTTTTCTCAAAAACCCCAAAAAATACCCCTACCTTTGACAATTGAATTATTATTAAAAAATGGAAAGAGAAGTAAGAGTAAGATTTGCCCCTAGCCCTACTGGTGCATTGCATATAGGCGGTGTAAGA
>JAAFID010000076.1 GCA_013297765.1 Cytophagales bacterium
TTCGGGCTTGGTGAAGGTGGCGATTTTTACCACCAACTTTGATACGAAATAATTTTTCTGTGGCTGGAGACTTGCAAGTCCTTTTGCAATTTTTGGAAGATAAATTTGTGTTGAAGGAACAATCCACAACACCAAACCAGTTTGTTTTTTTAGGAATGTTTTTTTGAATGTTATCAATTGCATGGCAAGCCAATAAAGTTTTACCGCCACCAGTTGGCACTTTCAAGTAAATGTCGGGCAATGGCTCTTGTAAACCATTGGTTTTATAATGATAAATTACTCTGCCTGTGGTTTGTTCGTATGCTCTTTTGGGAAAGTTGTAATCCTTTGCCATATCAGCATCAAACTCCAAAGCCTTTTCGTATTTGGCATTGAATTCTGAAAGAGAAGTTAAATACGCTTTCAGTTCTTTTAAAATCTTTTCCTGATAGTGCTTTAGTTTCATATCAATTACGATAGCAACATTTTTTTGCTTTCATACCACTTCCACAAGGGCATGGGGCATTTCTATCTACTTTAGTAGAAACTATAGGTTTTGGAGGATTTAATAATTTTTCCACATCGCTAATGTCTTCCCTTTCGGCTTCAATCCCTATAATTACCTGCCAACCTCGGCTGTTGCAAAGTGCCAATATTTCTTTTGCTCTTTCTTCAGTTCTAACTTTAACTATCGCTGGCTTTTCTTTACTTCCTAATTTACTCATTGTCTAAACCTTGATTTACTTGATTTGAGGATTACTTGATTGCAATATTTTATTATTATGAACTCTTTTAAATTGTAAACTTTTAGAACCAAAGTTTATCAACAAACCAATTTCCATATTGTATGCTTCTAAATAATTGTTGTAAAGTAACGATTCTTGTTTCAGATATTATTCCCTACACTCTCGCATAAGCCACCACAGGAACTACATCCTCCGCCCTTATAGCATCTTTTACTTCTATAATATCAATCAATTTGGCAAGTTGCTTTTTGATTTGGTCAAATTTTGCATCTTCGCCACGTAGTTCTAAAAACATTTCTGAATATCCGCTATCGTCGTTTAATGGGTAAATGTTTAGGGATTTTATATTGTACCCACGACGCTCTAGAACTAAGGCTACACGTATTATGTTGCCTGATTTATTGATGAATTTGATAGATAACTTTTTGGTATGTTCCATGATTGTATGCTTGAAAATTATGATGATTTTTTTGCAGAATTTATAAAATCAAAAACTAGGTACTTCCCTCTGGCATTGCCATTTTTTCAGTAGGTGCACATATTACCATTTCCTCTAGGCATGCGCCTGCTGGTACCATCGGGTACACATTGTCTTCTTTGATTACTTCGGCGTGAATAAGGCAGGGGCCTTCGTTGTAGGCAAATGCCTGTTGCATTACGCTATCCACGTTTTCAGCTTTGTCAATATGAAAGGCTTTGATGCCATAAGCCTCTGCTAGCTTCACAAAATCTGGGTTGCCCACCATGTCCACGCCAGAGTAGCGGTTATCGAGAAATAATTCTTGCCACTGCCGCACCATGCCCAAATATTTATTATCTACCACCAAAATTTTAATGGGAAGTTTATGAATGGCTGCTGTAGAAAGCTCAGAAAGGGTCATTTGAAAACCACCATCGCCTACTACGGCAATCACCATTTCATTTGGTCTGGCAATTTGTGCCCCTATTGCTGCTGGGAAACCAAATCCCATAGTACCTGCACCACCAGAAGAGAGCCAAGTATCTGGGCGGCTATTTAAGTAAAACTGTGCTGCCCACATTTGGTGCTGCCCTACGTCTGTTGTTACTATCGCATTGCCTTTACTAGCGGTGTATGCAGCGTGTATCACCTGCTGGGCTTTTAACCCACCTTCTTTATAATAGGTCAAGGGGTGATTGGCTTTAAAATCTTCCACTTCTTTTACCCAAGCTGAAGTGTTTTCTGGTGCTAACAAAGGCAATAGTTGTTGCAATACAATTTTCGCATCGCCTATGGCGTAGGCATCTGGAGTCACTATTTTGCCTATCTCGGCAGGATCTATGTCTATGTGAAGTTTCTTGGCGTTGGGGCAAAATTTCTTAGGGTTGCCATTAATTCTATCGTCCCAGCGAGAGCCAATAGACATGACCAAATCGCAATTTATCATTGCTTTGTTTGCATAAGCTGTACCATACATACCCACCATACCTAAGGATAAGGGATGGGTTTCGGGAAAAGCACCCTTGGCCAGCAAGGTGGTAACAACAGGGGCATTTAACTTTTCTGCAAGTGCCAATACCTCTTTATGGGCTTTGGAAATTAATGCTCCATGACCTACCAATAACACTGGCTTTCTAGCTTTATTAAGCAATGTAGCCAAGCTTTTCACAGCATCGGTGGTAGGCTGATGAGGTACATGGTAGCCCGGTATTTCTAAAGTACCATTGAAATCGCCATCGTATTTGCCAGAAGTCACATCTTTGGGCAAATCTATCAATACTGGCCCAGGTCTGCCAGAGTTGGCAATATGGAAGGCTTCATAAATGACACGAGGAACATCATTGGTTTTTTTTACCAAATAATTATGCTTTACCGCAGGCATAGAAAGCCCAAACACATCTGCCTCTTGAAATGCATCCATACCCAATAAACCTGTGGGTACTTGCCCGCAAAGGATAATCATAGGAACAGAATCCATCATGGCTGTCAATGCTCCTGTAATCACATTGGTAGCACCAGGTCCGCTGGTAACTAGCACCACTCCTGCTTTACCAGTTGTACGAGCGTAACCATCGGCCATGTGAGTTGCCCCTTGCTCGTGGCGTGTAAGTATTAATTTTATAGATGAATCGTATAAAGCATCAAATATAGGCAGGGCAGCACCACCAGAGTAACCAAAAACATATTCTACACCTAGTTGCTCTAAGCATGATACTAATATTGCCGCCCCGTTTTTAGTTGTTAAACTCATATTCGAAAAAAATCTATTAATTACCTTTTTAAAATACTGCTCTTGCTATATTTTACCACACATTTTTTTTGTGGAATCGAATATATAGTAATATTTATTTTAGCTCTTTTTTTTATTCTTAATTATTACGGTTTTTAAAAATGAAAAAAAATTGTTTTTATATTAATAATAAGATATTTGAATAATTAATAAATTATTTATAAAGCCGTTTTTTAAACTTAAATATCAATTCTTGATTGTTACGGTTTCTAAATTTTAAATACTAAATTCAAATAATTAAAAAACAGTATTTTTAATTCTATTAAATTATAAAAAAGTACGGTGGCAAGAATAAAATCAAAAACTCTTTTCGACTTAGTTAAATCGCTCAATAAAAATGAGAAAAGGTATTTCAAAATCGTAGTATCGGGTTCAAAAGAAAGCGACGATAAAAAAATAGTGCAGCTATTTGACCACATTGCTGCTTTGGAAAATTTTGAAGACGAAGATGTATTTAACAAAATTCCACATTTTAAAGTCACGCAGCTTTCTAACCTTAAAGCATATTTATTTGAAAAAATATTACAAGTGCTGCGTGCCTATCACGCCTCTAAAATCAAGGATATTCAAATAAGGGAACAAATTGATTTTGCCCAAATACTTTTTGAAAGGCGGCTATACAGCCAGGCAAAACGCTGTATGGACAAGGCAAAAAAAATGGCAGAGGCCAATATGAATCTAGAACTGCAACTAGAAATATTAAAAATGGAAAAAAATGCGGTGTTGCAAAATATGGGCGACCTCGATAACAATGTAGATCAGTTGGTAGCCGAGGTACAGCAATTGAATGGGCAAATAAACAACATCAATACTTTTACCAATTTGTCTATTCAACTTAACTCTTTCTACACCCGAATAGGCTTTATAAGAGATGAGCAAGACGAGCACCGTATCAAAGATTTCTTTAAAACCAATATATCGGCATATAACGAGCAAGCCCTTACTACCATAGAGCTGCTAAACCTTTACAGGCTATATATTGGCTATTATTTTTTCTTGCAAGACTTTGAGCATGGCTATACCTATTCCAAAAAACTGGAAACTACCTTCGAGGCATTGCCAACATTGATAGAAAGCATGCCCGACGATTATATAAAATCGCTCAATAATTTGCTCATAGCTCAAAATAAATTGTTTCGATACCACGAGTTTGTAGCGACCAATAAAAAGCTACAAGCCTTTGCTAGCAGGTCTAGCATACGCATCAATGAAAATATGAGAATTCGGTTGCTAAAATATTTTTATATGCACGAAATCAATAAATTTTTCATGACTGGCGATTTTGACAAAGGGGTGGAACTGATCATTCACGAGCAGGGAAAAGAAATCAATGCACTACTCGCCATGCTCGATAAACACTCGGCATTGGTGTTAAATTATAAAATTGCTTGCTTATATTTTGGTGCTGGAAATTTTTCGCAGTCTGCAAAAACATTGAATAAAATCATCAATATTACTAGTACCGATTTGCGAGAAGATCTTCATTGCTTTGCAAGAATTATGAACCTGGTTTGCCACTACGAGCTAGGAAACTTTGACGTTATAAAGCATTATATTATTTCTACGTATCGGTTCTTATTAAAAAAAGATGACCTTAGGCTGTTTCAAAAATTTGTGCTTAGTTTTCTAAAAAATCTATCGACCGACACCGATGCTAAAGGTTTGGTGGCACAATTTAAGAATCTAAAAAGTCAATTGCTTACCCTTGTTGAAAGCCCTTATGAAAAGCGTGCATTTATTTATTTTGACATTATTTCATGGTTAGAGAGTAAGATAGAGAAAAGGTCTGTTCAAGAGATTATAAAAGAAAAATTTGAGTCGAGAATACAGAACTAATGATAATAAAAAAAGGAAGCCTTATTAATTCTTTACAACAATATACTGCCTCTTCATGTTGATTTTATTACGATATTGTAACATCGCTTTTGAATTTTGCATCAATAACTTTTATGAATAGAATTTTCATTATTCCTATTGTCATTATATTATTTATCATGCTTGACTGGTATTGCTATGGGGCTATAAAGTCGGCTTTCCAGCATAGCTCTATTCGACTACAGAAAATTGCTCATATACTTTATTGGAATTTTACCGTCGTTACCCTATTGGTGCTGGTTTCTATGTTTTGGATAGATGTAGAGCGTATCCCATCTATTCTTAGAAATTTCGTCATTTCTGGTATTTTTGGAAACTTAATTATCAAAATATTGCTCTCCATTTTTTTATTGATAGAAGATATCACCCGCCTTATTCGGTGGGTGGTGGGCAAATCTGTGGGGGCAATACAGCACACGACATCGACACCAATAGACATTACCCGTTCTGAGTTTTTATCACAATCGGCATTGGTAGTGGCGGCACTACCAGCAGTTGCCATGGGTTACGGCATCATAAAAGGTGCACACGATTATAAAATTAGAAGAATGCAAATACCACTGCCACACTTGCCATCTTCCTTTGACGGGTTAAAAATAGTGCAAATTTCTGATGTGCATGCAGGTAGCTTCTTCAACAAAACCGCGGTAATGGGCGGTGTAGAAATGATTATGAATGAGCGTCCCGATGTAGTTTTTTTTACAGGCGATTTGGTAAATAACGAAGCCATAGAAATGAAAAATTGGGTCAATGTGTTTGAAAAAATAAAAGCACCACTGGGCGTATATTCTACCCTAGGCAATCATGATTATGGTGATTACAAGCAATGGAATTCTGCCCTAGAGAAAAAAAGAAATGTGGAAGACCTCATTAGAATTCATAAAAACATGGGTTGGGATATTTTGATGAACGAGCATCGTATGCTGAAACAAGGTGGCGACCAAATAGCTATTTTGGGCATAGAAAACTGGGGCAAGGGCGAGCGTTGGCCAAAATATGGCAAACTAAATCTAGCACACCAAAATACGCACGATGCAGCGGTGAAGCTACTGCTATCGCATGACCCCAGCCACTGGGATGCTCAAGTGAGACCGTTGTACAGCGATATTGATGTGATGTTTGCTGGCCACACTCATGGTTTTCAATTTGGCATAGAGGTAGGCGATTTTCGATGGAGTCCCTCTCAGTACGTTTATAAACAGTGGGCGGGAATGTATCAGAAGCAAAATCAAAGATTGTATGTAAATCGTGGTTTTGGCTACCTTGGTTTTCCAGGGCGTGTAGGTATGCCCCCAGAAATTAGTGTTTTTGAATTGATAAAAGTTTAACGCTAGGTGTTTTGGGAAAGCAAGTTTGCTGCTATTTCAAAGCTCCTTTTTTTACCCAAGCTTCTATTACTGCTATGTCGCAGTTGTCTAGCTTTCCTCGTGGTGGCATGGCTTTATAATTGCGCAAATCGTCTTGTTTTATAGATCTAATGATTGGTTCGGTATAGGTTTTTAATTCTTCAAAATTTTCTAAATCTATACTCCCCCCAAAATCTTTTGCATTGGCGGTAGCGTGGCAGGCATAGCAATTTTTAGAAAGTATTGGTTGCACATTTGCGTTGAAGGCAACGTTTTCAGTGGCACAATTTACTGGCTGTGGCTGTGGGTTGGCCTTGTCGTTAGTGCAGCATGAGAAAAATGACAACACTGCAATGTAAGTTGATGCAAGTACGAAATTAGTCTTCCATTTTTTCATAATTGTTTTTTACAATATAATTTTCCTAACAATAATTTTGTGATTAAGTTTTATATTAACAAAAAATATCCCTGATAAATGAGGTTGTAAGAATAGTACAGTTTCGTTATTTCCCATATTTCCTGAGTTTAAGGTTGCAGCTTCTATCAAATTTCCTTTTACATCTACCACAGTTATTGCTATAGGGCTAGACGATAGATGTCGATAACGAATGAGTAATTGATTGGTTTGATAATTTGTAGATATAGTAAAATCTTCCGCTTCTCTAAGGTTTTCTGTGGCATTGATACCCTCGCTTATATTAAGGCTACTGGTATATACCCAATCGTTAAACCTAGTATTTTTACCATTTGCTGCAATGCTTGCAACATAAAAAACAATATCACCAGCACTTGTGCTAGGCGATTTCCATATAAAATTCCAACTACTTTTTCCTAGCGATGTTGTTTTTGTGCCTGCCTTGGTATGCCCTATATAATTTCTAGTTTCTCCATCTACTATTTCGCTGAATAGCTGCGTAGTTGTAGCGTCTGCAATGACAAACGTACCTATCGTTTTATTGGTCGATTGCTGTATGGCTACTACTTCAAAGCCAAAAGTGGTGAAAGCATCTTTTTCTACAATCACCTCCATTGGATATTCTTTATTGGGTTCGTAGCCAGTGGTCAATTGCGAAAATTGTATCGCTACTTTTCCTTCTGTATTTATAGGACTACCAGTATGGCATTGACTACAATTATTTTCGCTGGGTGCACCTGTTTTGCCAGCAACAGGCTGGTCGCTGTGGGCCATGGCATGGTATAGGACAACTGATATTGCCGATAGTAAGATGAAAATTAGTTTGTATTTCATGAGGGTGGATGGCTATACTTAAAGTTAAATATTAAAAAGAGAATTGCTGAAAAATGAGGGTGTAAATGTCATTATGTTCCAGCATAAAGGGTTTGAATTATTCGTTAAACAATAGAAATGCTAGATGGTTTTAAACAATCGTTGGCAGCAGACCGTTGAATGTTCAATTACTGTTTGAATTGCTATATCAATTCTGTAATTTTACGCTCCTAAAAATACACCCAATGATTACAAGTGCCATAAATATTGATATTGAAAAAACAGCAGTATCAAAAATTTCCCAAATTGATTTCGCCCATTTAGAATTTGGTGCCGTGTACTCTGACCACATGTTTGCAGTAGACTTTAAAGGTGATGAATGGAAAAATCCCCAAATAGTGCCATTCCAAAATATTTCTATGAGCCCTGCTACGGCTGCGTTGCACTATGGGCAAACCATTTTTGAAGGTATGAAAGCATTTCGTGGTGCTGGCAATGAAATATTGGTGTACAGACCGCAGGCACATTGCAGACGGTTGAATAAATCTGCCGAACGCCTTTGTATGCCTCAGGTAAGCGAAGAGATGTTTCTCGAAGGGCTTAATCAGTTGTTGACTCTAGACCATGAGTGGGTATCCAGTATGGAAGGTTGCTCGCTATACATTCGCCCCATGATGTATGCCTCTGATGAATTTATTAGGGTAAAGCCATCGACAAACTACAAATTCATTGTATTTACATCGCCTGTAGCCAAGTACTACTCAGGTACTGTAAAAGTAATCGTAGAAAATAAATATGTACGTGCTGCCGAAGGCGGAGTAGGCTTTACCAAAAGTGGTGGCAACTATGCAGCATCGCTATTGCCCGCAAAAATAGCTGCAGAAAAAGGCTATCAGCAAATTTTGTGGACAGATGCAAAAGAACACAAATACATAGAAGAATCTGGCACCATGAACGCCATGTTTCAAATAGACGACACCCTAGTGACACCTTCATTGAGCAGTTCTATTCTTGCTGGAGTGACCCGTGACAGCATCATCACTATTGCCAAAGATTGGGGCATAAAAGTAGAAGAAAGAAAAATCAGTATAGACGAATTGATAGATGCCCATAAATCAGGCCGATTGAAAGATGCATTTGGTACTGGTACTGCTGCTACAGTAACACATATTTCAGAAATTCACTATAACGGTACAGACCTCGTGCTGCCCGATGTTTCTAAACGAGACCTATCTAGCAAACTTGCAGAAGAATTAATCAACATAAGACTAGGTAAAGCAGAGGATAAATTTAATTGGATTCATAAAATTCAATTCTAAAAATTAATTACATAAAAATCAATCAATGAAAACACTATTATAAATCTATTTAATAGTGTTTTTTTTGTTCCAATAGCAAGGATAGAGCCTGCATATTTACGCTACTAATGAGTTCTTATCATTGAAAAAAAATATTAAAATTTTAATCATATTACTTATCTTGATTTGCTCAACATCTACCCCAAAAAACTAACCTAAAATTTTTACCCCCAATGATGAACCTCACAAATTCTAAGTCTCTGTTGCGTTTTTACCTAATATTAGCCACTACTTTTATATTTTTTTCTGGTGCATTGATTTCCCTTCCTGTGGTATCACAACCTATGAAGATGGATAAAATACTTTACGGGGCGGCTTATTATCATGAAAATATGCCCTATGAAAGGTTAGATGAGGACATAAAAATGATGAAAGCTGCTGGCCTTAGTGTAGTAAGGGTGGGCGAATCGAGCTGGGCAAACTTTGAACCAGAAGATGGCGTTTTTGAATTTGCATGGATGGATAGAATTGTAGATAAAATGCATGCTGCGGGCATTAAAGTAATTATGGGTACGCCTACCTACTCTATCCCCACATGGATGGCCGCAAAGCATCCAGATATTATTGCGACCAAATTAAAAGGAGAAAAACATTATTACGGAGTAAGGCAAAATATGGACATTCTCAATCCTCAATTTTTAAAGTATGCTGAACGAATAGTACGCAAAATGGCCGAGCATTATGCCAAGCACCCTGCTGTGATTGGTTTTCAGGTGGACAATGAAACTACCAGCAACGAAGCCAATACTTCATATTTCTTCAATGGTTTTGTAAGTTATTTGAAGGAAAAATACAAAACTACGGAGGCATTAAACAAGGCGTGGGGCAACAACTACTGGGGAATGCAAATTTACAAATGGGAAGACATGCCCACTAGAGATGGGGCTACCAACCCTAGTTACAAAGTAGAATGGGAAAGATTTTATAGAAAAACAACCACAGAATATTTGAAATGGCAAACCAAATTAGTGGCCGAGTACAAACGAAAAGATCAGTTTAGTACCCACTGTTTTAATATGATTTGGATTTTCCCCAATTCTAGTTTTGACCAAGTCGAGGTTTCCAAAACTATGGAAGTGGCGTCGCTCAACGTGTACCATGATGTACAGGACGGAATGGAAGGACAAGGAATTGCCATAGGTGGCGATTTTACACGTTCGTTTAAAAGAGGAAATTACCTAGTGACAGAAACCAATGCTCAAGCAACTGATTTTGGAAGTGCGTCAAGCCAAAACCCTCCTTTTGAAGGGCAACTGAGGTTGAATGCTTGGCATCACATAGCTACTGGTGCAAATATGGTAGAATATTGGCATTGGCACTCAAACCACAATGGCAACGAAATGTTTTGGCGAGGCATACTCTCGCACGACATGAAGCCTAATAGGGTTTATAAAGAATTTCAGCAAACGGCACAAGAAATCAATCGCCTAAGCCCAATATTGGTCAATCATCAAAAAAAAGCCGATGTAGCTATACTTTATAGTAGCGACTCACATTTTGGCAATACTGCAATGGATCCTGGATTTAACTATGATTGGGAAATACTACGCATGCACAAGGCACTTTATAAAAACAATATTGCCACAGATTTTGTGTATCCCGAGAATACAAATTATTCAAATTATAAATTAATAGTAGTGCCCTCGTTGGTGATGGCTTCTGATAGTTTACTCGCAAAATTGGTAAGATATGTAAAGGCGGGAGGCAATGTAATATTTGGTCCGCGAAGTGGCTACTGCAACGAGTTTATGGGTGCTAGGCATACAGACCAACCAGGTGGCTTAACCGCTGTGTGTGGCTTTACCTATCAAGAAATGTCCAAAATCCCCAAACTTTCACTTGTAGAAAATCCGTACAATATTGCCCCCGAAAATAATAAAGTAGAAACTTGGTTTGAATACCTAGTACCCACAACCGCTAAGCCTATAGCCTATATACAACATAAAGAATGGGGGAAATATCCTGCTATTGTGAGCAATAAGTTTGGCTTGGGAACTGCCATTTATGAAGGTACAATACTATCAGATGAATTGCAGGAAGCAGTGATACTGAGCAAATGCAAAGAAATAGGTATTTACAATGCAGAGAAGAATTTAAAATTCCCAATGCTTCAAAAAAATAGTATTTCGGCCTCTGGCAAAGCCATTCATTTTTACATGAATTACTCAGACAAGCTACAAGAGGTTAAATATTATTTTGCTAATGGCAAAGAATTACTTTCGAGCAAACCAGTTGTAGCTAATGGTAGCCTATCTTTAGCACCTTGGGGCGTAGCTATTGTAGAAGAATCTAAGTAGGTTTAGATTTATTTTAGTACTCCTTGTCTAATTGATTTGATTTATAACAAATTAGAGGTATTCTATGCATTGTTATAATTTAACAATGTAATTCGTCATATATTTTTTAGCCTCCTAACTTCTATATGATTTTATGATTAAGCTCTCATCTGAGCATACGGTGTAGTTTTTCCTGAGTTTGACACCTATGAGGTATTAGTTATTGGCAATCGAATTGTTAATTTTTAGGACTTGCCCCACACTATAGGTAGTTTTTGATTTCTGTGCTGGCAGTTATGTTAGTGAGTTTTTTAAGCCCTAATCGATTTATCATTGCATCTATGTTATCTTTATTGGCATATTGTAAAATCAATCAAAAATACACCTGATTTCACTCTAACCTAACTTTTTGAAAGAGCAGGTGTCAAACTCAGGGGTGGCACTCTCAAGAGGATTGGCTATTTCTATTAGAAACCTCAGGAACAATTAATTTAAGATTTTAAAACAAGCCCAATTGCCTGCCTGCTTTTGGTATAAATAAATCGGTAGATAGTTTTTTATGTTGCCTGCCTGCAAGGTGTTTTTTTACCGAAACCTGAAATAAATCTTTGATGGCTTTGGCGGTATTGCCCTCGCCACTCATACGTAAGCCAGGGCGTGTATCGCCTAGTTGCCCGCCATGGCAATCGGCTATTTGATGCAAAATTTTGGCAGCCCTGTCGGGGAAATTTTTGTGTACCCAATCTTCAAAAACAGTTGCAATTTCGCCATTCAGCCTTACTATGGTATAGTGTGCCGAGGTAGCCCCACGCTCTGCTACAGCCTTAATAATGGTTGGAATTTCTTGGCTATTCAGCGAGGGAATCACTGGTGCTATCATCACATTCACAGGAATATTCTTTTGTGTCAATAGTTCTACCGTTTTCAATCGCTGTGCGGAGGTGGTAGTGCGTGGTTCTAACAATAGGCGTAGTTTTTCATCAAGCGAAGTGATAGATACGCTTACCACCACCAAATTCATTTTTTGTAACTCTTGCAACACATCCAAATCACGTAAAATCAAACTATTTTTGGTAATGATGCTCACAGGATTTCTATATTCCAAACATACCTCCAAAAGGTTACGTGTAATCTGTAATTTTCGCTCTATAGGTTGGTAGCAGTCGGTATTGCCCGAAAGCAGTATGGTGCCTGGCTTCCAACTAGGTTTTTCAAACGTTGCTCTTAACAATTGGGCTGCATTTTTCTTGACCAATATTTTTGTTTCAAAATCTAGCCCTGCACTGTAACCATAGTATTCGTGGGTAGTGCGTGCATAGCAGTATAGGCAACCATGCTCGCAACCTTGATAGGGATTCATCGAGTACACAAAACCTAGGTCGGCACTGTCCACTTTGTTTACAAGAGTTTTTGCATTTTCGGTCAGGTATTGGGTCTTTGCATGGGGTATCCAAGCCTCGTCTAACCCTTCTATATGCTGGGCAACGTATTCTTTTTTTAGAAAAGAATTTTTAGTATTTAGTTGTGCCCCACGTCCTTTAATATAATTATCGTCGGATGAATTCATATAAAAATACATTTAAACATACATGCCAAGTGCAGAAACATAAATTTGCTTATTTTTGTAGCTATGGCAGTAACTAATTGTTCTTTTTGTGGCAGATCAAAGAAAGAAGTTTCTTTGATGATATCGGGTATGAATGCTCATATATGTGACCATTGCATACAGCAATCTTATAATATTTTAAATGAAGAAACTTCCAAAACAGCTCTCAAAAAGAAGGCTGGCTCGAAGTTTAATTTAGTAAAACCAATCGAGATGAAAAAACATCTTGACCAATATGTGGTAGGCCAAGACGATGCCAAGAAAGTAATGGCAGTTGCGGTTTACAACCACTACAAAAGACTTTCGCAAAAAGATATAGATAGTGATGTAACGATTGAAAAATCGAACATCATTATGGTAGGTGAAACAGGAACGGGCAAAACATATTTGGCCCGCACTCTTGCAAAAATATTGCAGGTGCCCTTTTGTATAGCCGACGCTACGGTACTTACCGAAGCTGGCTACGTAGGCGAAGATGTAGAGAGCATATTATCTCGCTTACTGCAATCGGCCAATTACGATGTAGAGGCCGCTGAAAAAGGTATTGTTTATATTGATGAGATTGATAAGATTGCACGTAAAAGTGACAACCCATCCATCACCCGAGATGTGAGCGGCGAGGGCGTACAGCAGGCGTTGCTTAAATTGCTAGAAGGCTCTGTAGCCAACGTGCCACCCCAAGGAGGCAGAAAGCACCCCGACCAAAAAATGATTGCACTCAATACCGAAAATATTTTGTTTATCTGCGGTGGAGCATTTGACGGCATTACACGCCATATAGGCAGCCGCCTGAACAAGCAACCCATGGGTTTTGCGACCCAAGATGTAGAGCGTTTTGATGTACAAACCGATAATTTGTTACAATACATTACTTCACAAGATTTAAAAAGTTTTGGTTTGATACCTGAGTTGATTGGTCGCTTACCTGTGGTTACTTTCTTAGAGCCACTAAGTGCAACAACATTAAAGTCAATTTTAAAAGATCCAAAAAATGCTTTGGTAAAACAGTATCAAAAGCTGTTTAAAATGGAAGGGATAACATTAGAATTTGAAGACGATGCCCTAGATTACATTGTTGAAAAAGCAAATAATTTCAAATTAGGCGCAAGAGGACTTCGCTCTATTTGCGAGGCCATCATGAACGATGCCATGTTTGAAATGCCATCTACACCAGAAGCCAATACACTTACCATCACCAAAGAATACGCTATGGAACGGGTAGAACGTTCTAAATATGGCAAATTGCGAGTTGCATAGTTTTAGCAATAAATTTTAGTAACTTACTAACGTTAATAATTTTAACCAGACAATAAAATAGAATGGATTTTAAAGATGAAATAAAACAATTTGGTGAAAGAGTTGAAAAACTTAAAGCTCAAATAAATACAGAAGAGGCTACAAAAAATGCCTTCATTATGCCTTTTATAAATTCATTAGGTTACGATGTATTTAATCCACTTGAAGTTGTTCCTGAATTCGTAGCTGATATAGGTATAAAAAAAGGAGAAAAAGTAGACTATGCAATAATTAAAGATGGAGAGCCTACAATACTTGTGGAATGCAAGCATTGGAGTGAAAATTTAGATCCTCACAATTCTCAACTTTTCCGTTATTTCCATACTACAAAAGCTAGATTTGGAATACTTTCAAACGGGATTATTTTCAGATTTTACACTGACTTAGTTGAAAAAAATAAAATGGACGAAAAGCCATTTTTAGAATTCAATGTAACTGATATTAAAGACAATCAGGTTGAAGAATTAAAGAAATTTCACAAGTCCTATTTTAACGTTGAAAATATTATAAATACTGCCAGCGAATTAAAATATATGACTGAATTAAAGTCATTCATAAATTTAGAATTCCAAAATCCAACTGAAGGTTTTGTAAGGCACTTTGCTAAACAAGTATATTCTGGTGTATTGACTTCAAAATTAATGGAGCAGTTTAATGCTCTAATTAAAAAATCAGTACAACAATATATTAATGATTTAATAACTGAGCGTTTAAAATCAGCATTAAAAAAGGAGAATGATGATGAAACGAAAACATCGGAACAAGAATCTTTATTAAATTTAGATTCTGCAAATGAATCAAAAGTAGATACAACCCCAGAAGAACTAGAAGGGTTTTTAATTGTTAAAACAATTTTAAGA
>JAAFID010000077.1 GCA_013297765.1 Cytophagales bacterium
GATTGCTAGACAACAAGTGGTTTCGATAGCACTCTTTTCTCCATAAAAAAACCTCGGCTTGCCGAGGTTTTTTTATGCCCAGTATATTGAATAGATTATGGTAGAGTGATATCAGCAGAAATTGTTACACCATCAGCTATTGTTATAGTTGGTAGGGTAATTTTTTTATCAGCTACTTTTACTTTTACTGAAGCATCGTTACTGGTCATATACACCTTGCCACTTGCAGAAAGGTCAGTTAAAGTAATTATTACGTCCATCTCATTCGGTGGAAAAGCATTACTTATATCATAATTGCCAGATTTTAATGTCCCATTTTGGAACTCCATTTTAATATTATACTTAGTATTCTGTGTAGATACTTGGGTAAATGTGTTAGGTGTGTTGTATACATTCTTAGTGAATACATTTGGTGTTTGTACTGCTCCATTTACTGTAAATGTGCCAGAACCAGTTGCGGTAACTACTGGAGCAGCAGGTGCTGGGTCTTCTTTCTTTTTACAAGATACTAATGCACCAACTCCTAGAGCCAGTATTATTATTGTTGTTTTAATTGTCATTACTGATTAGGTTTATTTGAATTATTTTTCAAAGATAAAGAAAGACAATAAATTAAAACTGATTGTATCATATTCTAATCAAAATAAATCAACTTCTAATCTAAAAAACAAATGACTTTTTGGCACTACTTTGATGAAGGGTTAAAATTCTCAGTGAAATAATATCAAATAGAAGTTATTTCACTCAGATATGCTAAAAACTAAAACCCAAATTTCTTTTTAGCCTCTTGTTTCAATCTATCCGCCTCACTTTTTACCTTATCTTCTGATTCTTTTTTGATGCGGTCAGCTTCTGCCCTTGCTTTTTCTTCCGCTTCTTTTTGCATCCTTTCCGCATCTGCTTTTGCTTTCTGCACTTGTTCGTTGTTTTGAATGGTCTCTTTTGCTTTATCAACCACGGCAGCCTTTACCGACTCTTTAGCGGCCTGCCCTGCATTGCTGCCCGATAGTGCTATTTTAGGGTTATTGTAATCGCCTAATACTTTAAAATCAAGTTTTATATTTTGGCTTCCAGTTGCTGGCTTGCCCAATAAATTTGATACCGCATTGTTCACCGCTGCACCTGCTGCACCTGCAGGAATATCCATTTTTACATCGTAATCTATTTTTCCATCCAAAGCATTGCTGCCACCAAGATTCATTTTCATGTTTCCAGCATTGATATCAAAGGGCTGGGTGACTACTTTTCCATCTACAATCTTGAACTTTATATTTACATCTTTCATAGCAAGAGGGTCTAGGCTTTTGCCAGTCAGTTTGCCTAGGCCTTGCATCACTTTATTGCCCGCCAACTCGGCCGAGGCAATGGTTGCACTGCCGCCACCGTTCAATGTGCTGTAAACAGGCATCATGTCTTTAGCAATGTCACCATTAAAATTCATAGCGAGCGAAATATTGCCTTTCATGTTTTCAGCGATTGGAGCAATGGTTTTAACGGTGTTAAATGTTTTATACGCATCAGCAATTTGCATATTGTCTATCCTCATTTCTGAAACGTCGAAGGTAGGTTTTTGAATGTTCTGTGTATTGTACAACCCAGTAAACATAAAGCCTCCGCCTAAAATATTAAATTTCAATTTGTTCATTTTCGCAATTCCTTCTTTCATCATTACATCTCCAGAAAGATTGTCCAAAGTCATATTGGTGTACAATACTTTTGTAATAGCGGTGTTCAATACAAAATCTATGTCTTTTGGCACTTCAAATACGCCTGTAGCTGCTGCTGGTTCTGTTGGTTTCTGGTTTGGGTCTTCTTCGGTCATCCATTCGTTCACATCAAATTGCTTGGATGCAAAAGTCATTTGCCCACGTAAAGTAGTATCTTTTTTGCCAAACAAATACCCCATATAGTTGGCGAAAAATCCCTTTATACTAATGTCGCTTTTGCCCACAAATCCATCCATATTGGCAATGTTCATTTTTTGTGGGGTGAATGAGAAACTAGCAGTACTTAGTGTCATACCTTGTGGCAAATCTTTACTTACATATTTCATGTTGGTCACGTCCATGGTACCGCTGGTAGCAGTGCGGTCGTACTTGCCACTTTCCACATCAGACATTACCCCTTTGGTAGCAATATCTGCCTTGATACGGCCTGAAAGTGTCGTGCCTTCGATGGGGTAAAGTTTTGTTAGTTTCGTCAAATCTAGCAAGCCTTTCAACTTCACATCATAAGCGATGTTGTCAAAATTTTCAAGATAAGCTTTTACATTGAATGGTTCATTCTCCAAAAGCATATTGAAATCATTGATCCAAACTTTGCTGGTACTCATCTGCCCAGCACTAGTAGCCACCATGTCAAAGTTTATTTTTTCCAAAGGTGCAGGAAAATCTTTCGTTTTTACATAGCCATTGGTCAAGCCCATTTTGGCATCTACTACTGGCATTAATTTCAAAGTATCGCTGTAAACCCCATTGGCTTTAACGTTAAGGTTAAACAATCCTTTCAGTTGCGTACCCTCGATTGGGTAAATTTTAGTCATGTCCTCAAGGTTTACCTTGGCCATAATATTTGCATCTATTTTGTATGGGTCTATGCCCTCGACCAGCACTTTAGCATCTACAGGGTTGCTGCCCATGTCCATGTGAAATTGCTTTATATTAATCACCATATTTTTAGTGATACCACTTGAATTGTCAACACTAATATCGGTTTTGATATTTTTAATGGCAGTTGGCAAGTCAGGATATTGTAACATACCATCACTAACTTTTAGGTTTATCCCGTATCCAGGCATTCCATTATCAGTCATTTTGCCTTTTACAAATCCATCGAAAGCGAGTTTCCCATCAGTCTTAATTTTATCATAATCCTTCATGAATACCGATGGAATAAGGGAAATTAAATTTTTAAATTCAGTTTCCAGAGCTTTAAATTTTATATCCATCACCATACCATCTGTGGGCATAGAAAGCGCACCTTCAAAAGTCATTTTAAAATCGTTGATGGCAATTTCATTTTCCAAAAATTTGTAATCACCTTTGGCATAATTTGTATTTACATTCAGCTTTGCATTCAAGCGGTGCTGGCTGAAGTAGGTAACATTGTCATAACTCACAAAACAATCTGGGCTGCTGGTAATTGTTTTAACGTCGGCAATTTCCTGAGTCATGTCGCCGCTTCCAGTATGGTCTAGGTGGTTCAGCCTTGCAAACATGGGCATTGTGGCATCGTCATAAATAATGGTGGCGTCTTTCAATTCCCACTTTTCAATATTGATGGCAAATTTGCTAGGTGCAGCCGTATCTACTTTTGCACTATCTGCAGGGTTTTCAATCATCAAAGTGCCCCAGCTACTTACCCCATTTTTTGCAGTGAGCGTTGCAATGTATGGTTGGTTCAGGTAAATGCTTTTTACTTTAATTTTATCTCCGCTAATAACGCTCATAATATCGGCTACAAAACTCATTGACTTAGCAGCAAACAAGGTGTCGCCAGCAAATTCTTGCTGCTTTGCGATGAGCCCAAAATCGTCGATACTGATCGTGATATTTGGGAAATGCCTAAATACGGACAACCCAAATTTGTCCACGTCAAAAAGTACTTGTGCATTGATGGTATTGGTCAATTCTTTATCAATTGCAGCTTTAATCTTGTCTTTAAATAATATAGGAACAAGAGCCAAGGTCAGTATAATCAAGGCAACTATACTGCCCACGATGATAAGCGTTTTTTTCATGGAATTTTTTTATTAAAAGTAATGAATATTAGAATGTAAATAAAATAACTATACCACCTCTCAAATTAGTAAAATTGAGGGTAAGAACAAAGTTACTTTTGGGTAATGGAATGGTGTTATGGAATGGAAAATGAAATTATCAATGTAATGATGTATAAAAAATAGGTAGTTCTTGTTGAATTTTCTATAAAATAAGTGACATAAAAAAACACCTGCCATTAATCAGCAGGTGTTTTTAATTTGCAATCGCTAAATAATACTATTTATCTGCCTCGGCAGCTTTCATTATTTCGCTTTGTTTTTTTACTGATTCTTCGTGTATCAATTTGAAAATTTCAGTTACATATTCAGTAGAAAGATTCATCTTTTTAGCCGTTTCTGCACGATTTTTCATTATTTCATCCCAACGGTTTACTTGAAAAGTAGTTACGTTGTTTTCTTTTTTGTATTCCCCTATTTTCTCTACTACAGCCATGCGTGCAGCTAGTGTTTCTAGCAATTCACGGTCAATATTGTCTATCTTTCTTCTCAAATCTTCCAATTGGTCAATGAAGATTTGATTGTTAGACGTAGTAGTTCTTACTTTTAATTCTGCCAATATTTCGCCCAGTCTTTCTGGCGTTACTTGTTGGTCGGCATCGCTCCATGCTTTTTCTGGGCAGTGATGTGTTTCTATCATCAAACCATCAAAGTTCAAATCCATTGCTTTTTGAGAAATGTCAAATATCAAATCTCTTCTTCCAGCAATGTGGCTAGGATCGCAAATGATAGGAATTTGTGGAGCTATACGACGAAGTTCCAAAGGAATTTGCCAAATAGGTTGATTGCGGTATTTTGATTTTTCGTAAGTAGAAAATCCACGGTGAATAGCGCCTAGTTTTTCAATACCTGCTTGGTTAAGGCGTTCCATAGCACCTATCCACAACCCAAGTTCTGGGTGCGTAGGATTTTTTACCAATATAATTTTGTCTTTTACGCCTCTTAAAGAATCTGCTACTTCCTGCATAGAGAAAGGGCTTACGGTGGTTCTAGCACCTATCCATAACACGTCTAGGTCGTATTTCAATGCTTCCTCCACGTGTGCAGCATTAGCAACCTCAGTACCTACACGTATGTTAAATTCTTTTTTGATATCGGCAAGCCATTGTAGCGATTCTGCACCAGAACCCTCAAAAGCATTGGGGCGTGTGCGTGGTTTCCATACGCCAGCACGGAACACATCTACTTTTAGATTTTTGATGCCTTCGGCAATAGTACGCATTTGCTCTGGAGTCTCGGCACTGCAAGGGCCTGCAATTACAAATGGCTTAGAGGTGGTTTTTCCCCAAGATTCGATTGGAGATACATTCAAATTTACATTCATGATATCGTCTTGTTTTGTAAATCAACTTCAAAAAGGAGATTTTGTTGAAATTGATGCTCGCTGTTATTATTAATTTAGTAATTCGATTAATCATTAATCAATCTAAACCTTTGTAATAAAGTGGTTAAATTGATAATTGAACTCTCTGAGTTCGCTTTGTTTATTCCTGCTATTTTTTAAATTATTATATTTTTAATATGAATTGGAATAAGTTTGCAAATATAGGAATTTTCTTTTTAAATGAAGATAAAATTTTATAGATAGACTCAAGGTATTTGAGGCCAAAGAAGCATATTTTTTTCTTAGTCAAATATTCATTCGTTGATTTAGTTTAATTATTTTATGTTTCTTCATAATTTTATAGCTTTGAGCCTAGTAAAATCAATACTTCTATCATTAATTTTTAAGCAATAGTTTTTAACAGATGTACACCTACCCGCAATTATTTGATTTCACAAAGCAAGTATTTTTAAAAATTGGCAGCAATGAAAGAGATGCAATGCTTGCAACGAAAGTATTGCTTTCTGCTGATTTGAGGGGAGTAGATTCTCACGGCATTGCAAGACTGGTAGGCTATGTGCGGCTATGGGAAGCAGGTAGAATAAACGCTACGCCCAAAGTAAAGACGGTACATGAAACACCCAGCACTGCTGTGGTTGATGGCGATAGTGGACTTGGTTTAGTGGTAGCTCCTCAGGCCATGCAGATTGCGATTGACAAAGCTAAAAATGTGGGTACAGGCTGGGTGTCGGTCAAAAACTCCAATCACTTTGGTATTGCTGGCTGCCACGCTATGATGGCGTTAGAAAATGACATGGTAGGTATTGCCATGACCAATGCCAGTCCGCTCGTAGCACCTACTTTTTCTATAGAACGAATGTTAGGTACTAATCCTATAGCGGTGGCTATTCCTGCTGCAAGTGAGCCACCCTTTGTTGCCGATTTTGCAACTACCACAGCCGCCAATGGGAAACTAGAAATACTACAACGTAAAAATCAAGAAGCACCTAAAGGATGGATTCAAGATGCAAATGGCAATACGAGCTACAATGCGAATGAACTGAAAAATGGTGGAGCTTTGCTACCTCTTGGTGGCGATAGAGAAAATGGCAGCCATAAAGGCTACTGTTTAGGGGCTATCGTTGATATTTTTTCCGCTGTTTTTTCTGGTGCTAATTATGGACCTTGGGTACCACCTTTCGTAAGTTTTCTGCCAATGCCTGAGCATCCAGTAGGAGAGGGGATAGGTCATTTTTTTGGCGCTATGCGAATAGATGCTTTTCGCCCAGCCGATGAATTTAAGCACCACATGGACACTTGGATTAAGCGTTTTAGAGCTGCAACTCCTATGGAAGGTTATGAAAAAGTATTAATTCCTGGAGATCCAGAAAGAGAAATGGAAGCTGAAAGATTAAAAAATGGATGGGCATTACTACCCCCAGTAGTAACGGATTTAAAGGCACTGGCAGAGAAATTAGAAATTACAGAAAGTTTGTTTTAGCATCGCAATTTGTTCCTTTCGATTTTATCTTTTCCCCACCACTACTTCTGAAAATTTATTGACTATTAAATATTGATTTGCCAATTGCTGTATTCTCTCAGCGCTAACGTTTTGAATAGTTTGTAAATAATGGGTATAAAAATTAGAAGGCAAGCCATTAAAATAGATACTTTTGAAACGGTCGGCCAATGCAAATGGTGTGTTTAATGAATTAAGGAAACTTCCCGTAAGATAATTTTTCACCAAATTTAGTTCTTCTTCACCTACCGATTCATTTCTCAAAACCTCTATTTCATGGTATATTTCATTGATGGTCTCTGCTGTATTTTCGCACCCTACATCGGTACCTATCACCAAATAACCACCATGCTGCATAGACACTAAACTTGAACTAATGCCATAAGTATAGCCTTTGTCCTCTCTAATGTTTTTCATCAGTCTTGACCCGAAATATCCACCCAAAATTTCTATTAAAATGGAAGTTTCCAAATAATCGGGATGGGAAATATTGAACATAGGCAGTCCCATGCGAATAGACGATTGTACGCTGGCTTCCTTTTCTACTGTTTGTTTTATAGGGGAATATTGAAAAGAATGTTCTTGCAATTGAGGAACAGCACTGCCCCAACTCGATTGACCAAAATATTTGTTGATGACATTTTCAAAGTCTATGCTACCATTGCCCGATAGCACTATATCGCAATTTGAGTGTGAAAATGTTTGTTTAAAAAATTCAACCAAAGCATCTCTGTCAATTCCTGAAATTACTGGTTCAGTCAATGCCCTTCCATAAGGATGGGTATTGCCAAATATTGCTTCACGAAAATTGGTAGAGGCAACGTAACTGGTTTTGCCTAGATTGACCGACAAGTTTTGTAAACTGATTTTTTTTAAATTGTCTAGTTCTTCTTGCGGGAAAGTGGGCTGAGTTATGATTTCAAATACCAATGGCAGCAACGATTCGAGGTGTTTTGCCAATACATAAAGCGTAAGCGTATTTTTCTCATTGTTGCTTTCTAGTTCTAGAAATGCACCCGACAATGCAAGAATGTTTTCTATTTGTTTACTAGAATAATTAGGCGTACCAGCAGAGAGTAACTTAGTAGTAAAGTACGATGCTCCTGCTTTATTTTGATTCCAATTTCCGCCATTAAAAATAAGCTCTAGCCTTACTGCTTCTTGATTGCCGCACAGCAAAGTGTGAAATTTAATGCCATTATTTAATGGATGTTTTTTCGCTGATTGTAATTTGAAATCATCATTCAACTTGCCCGCTACTGGAGCCGTAGTTCTATCTAGCATTTTTTTCTTAATCAATGATGGTTTCTTCGGCTTGTTTCGGCTCAAACATGTAGTGCAAACTAAATCTCAATGTTTCTGCCAATGGGCTGTTTCTGTTGCCTACAGGCACTAGGTAGGCAAAATCTAACCCAAAGTTTTGATATTTTAGCCCAAACCCAAAGGTCATGTACTGTCTATTGCCTTTAAATTTGCTTTCATGAAAATAACCCCCACGTGCAGCAAATAAATCATTGTACCAATACTCTACTGCACCCGCCCATATTATCTCTTGCATTTCTTCTTTAAATCCACCTGGAGCATCAGAGAATGAGCCAAACATTCCGCTAAAAAGTGCAGACTTGCTTGGATCTTTTCCAGCACTTATAAAATAGCTTTTTACATTTCCGCTACTATCTACTGCTGTACTATACTCTGGAGGGCTAGGTACCATTAGTTTGAAAGCGTCGAATGCAAAAGTCATTTTATTGTATGGGTCAATTTCGGTGGTGAAGGCAGTTCCTAGTTTTATTGCTGTAGGTATTGGATTTGCACTTTTCGCATCAGAATATGATAGTTTACTTCCTAAGTCAGTTATAGTTGCACCAAGTGCTAAGGTGTTATTACCCGCACCTATAGAAATATCTGTTTTGTAGTAAACGCCTATGTCTACTGCACCACTTACTCCATTTTTTGAAGGTGTAGAATTTGCTAGATTAAAAGAACCACCTAGGTTAGAATATATAAATTTTCCTGCTACCCCTACACTCAGCTTTTCAGATAGTTTTCTAGAATAGCCTAATGCAAATAAATATTCCTTTGGTCTTAATTTTCTTTGTTCAAAACCACCGATATCGGTTTCTTGTAATTCTCCCAAATTAAAATATTTCATAGAAAAAGTGAATGCTTGCTCTTTAGTAGGTTTGTAAAATCCTGATAAATAAGAAATATTCATGTCATTGACCAACTTAGCCAACCATGGTGTAAAGGACAATGAAACGCCATATTTTTTCTCAATTGTAGCTACTTTGCCCATATTCCAAAAAGAAGAATTGGCATCGGCACTGATTGCGACTCCAACATCGCCCATAGCACCAGAACGTGCATCGGGCGTAATAGTGAGAAAAGGAACGGCTGTAGTAATTGGTCTGTAATTTTGAGCAAATACTGATGTATTTGAAAAACCTATAGCAAATACAACGCTTGTAAAAAATGAAATTTTGTTCATAACAATTTTGGGTATGGTAAGCAAAGTTAAATTTTAATTTGGAATAGTAATACAAAATACGTGGTGCTAGTTCAGCATCACCAATCGGTGCACCTCGAAAGTATTGGCTTTGTCTTTTTCGGCAGTTACCGTAATTTTATAAACGTAAGATCCAGCAGCCATTTTTGAACCCACATTGTCGTCGCCTTCCCATTCAATATCTTTGACGTGGGTTTCGCTATTGGCAATGGTTTTAGTAAGTGTTTTTACTAATCGACCCATGTTGTCGGTTATTTCAATCTTTACCAGCAGCGTTTCGCCCGCTCTGTTATGGTCAAAACCAAAGTTCGTCTTGTCAGTAAAAGGGTTTGGGAAATTCATCACATCTTTCAGTGCCAGTTTCTCGCTCTCTGAAACTATAAACTCAATATTTGAAGAAGATGAATTGTTATAAGTATCCCAAGCTTTAAAAGTAAGATTATAAGTGCCAGGTTCAAGATTGGCAAATGGGTATATTACTTGACCATGTTGATAGCTGTTGTTTTCTGCTGTATAAAATTCATTCATGACAACTACTTCTTTACCATTATTTAAGCGACCCGTAATCTCATGACCTATGCTAGAGCTAGAAATATTGATGCCATTTTCATCGTAAAGTTTGGCGACTAAATGCGTATTGGTATTGGTAAGGCCACCGCTCACAAAAGTACTATCGTCCATAAATAAACGAATACGAGGAGGGGTATTATCTGCTGCTATTATATCATTACTACCTCCTATTTGAATGTCGGTGTAGGCATTACCTGCATCTCGGCCATCTTTGGATTGGGCATAGAAACTCAATTTGGCCGAACCTATTTCATAATTTATATCTTTTGGCAAGATAAATTTGAAGATAAACATTCCTGAATCTACACTTACCGTACCATCATACACTACATTATTGCGCAATTCATAAGTCATAGCGGCATTCGATGGGGTAACAATTGTTGTCATTTTATTGACTTTGTCAAATAGCGACAAAGATATTGTGCCAGTAAAATCTTTTTGCAATAGTTGATTTTTTTGAATTTCGCCTTGTATAGTAACTACACTTAATGCTTTCAAAGTATCATTATTGTTTTCGTCTAATGGTTTATTGTTAATTTTTTTAATAACTACTTCATCTTTAGGGAATGAAAGGGTGAGAGAAGGGTCGCATAGTAGGGTATAATTTCGGTTGTTAATGTTTATTTGAGCATTTTTATTATTTTTAGCACCCATCATTACTTCTCCCATGGTGGGATATTTTCTTTGTTTTGAGGATGCAGGCAATAATGCTTTAAAAAAGGCAATGTTCATTTGTGTATTGCTTTCTCCATATACAGGGCGTGTAGAACAAAGTAATCCTATGGCTCCTCCATCAGGGTTCAATATCAATGATTGAGCCCCAGAAAATTTATTGGGGTCGTCGTAACGGCCAAATTCGCAAGTAGCTGTAACGAAAAATGGGAGTAGATATTTGTTTTTAAGATTGTTAATGTCGTCAATATTGAAAATGTCCTCTTGCGTCCATATAAACTCTGAGCCATGTCCAGTAAAATTTGCCAACAGCGTACCTCTGTTTATATTTCTTAAAAATGCTTGTTTGATTGCTGGGCTCACCTCACCACCTGGAGAAGCTATTTGGGGATAAGCATTCAAATAAAATTTTTCTAAATTTAATTGATTGTCATTGCTTGTTAGCGATGCGGCAGCTCTTTCTGAATTTATAACATGTTCACTTTGACTTCCAGCATAATCCGCATCATCGGCTACAAAACTTATCCTATTCCTCCATTTGCCAAATGATTGAATATTTGTATGATAATCTATTATTTTACCGATGAGGTTTTGTGCCTCTGCCTCATTGCGTGCAGGCAAGCGACCTATGCCCATATCTAAAGAGTTTGGTGAAGCAGGGTTTATTTCCCAAGCACCTTCAATGTCATCAAGTAATACTATGTAATCTTCTGATGAGTAAGAGTTTACATTATCTAGTGATTCTGTTGATTCAAAAACAGGTACTACATTAATATTATTGGGTATTCTGTTTTTGCAATCGTAAGAAGTAGCACCTAGTAGTAATACATATCTAACAGAATCTGAGCTTGTACCTCTTTTATATAACAGCTTTAAAAAATCTCGCAGTGCTGTTAAATCTTGTGCCCCAGAAGAAAACTCGTTATAAATTTGGTTGGTAGTTACTATTTCCACATCAAAATTGTCGTGCTGTTTGCGAAAAGATTTAAGCCGGTTGGCTTGTTGTAAAAAATCTTCTCTGGTAATGATGACCATGTCTGGAAGGCCGCCAGCATCTAAGGCATGTAAATTTTGATTAGCAACTTTGCCTGCAAACCCTGGTGCTGCAAAAGAAGAACCAGTAAAAACTATAAATTCTTTGAGTGAGAAAATTGAGTCTGAGAATACCAATGCATTGTTTTCTATAGCTGTAGTTGGGGCAGAACAATTGTAAGGTATTGTTACATCCCATACATTGGTAGCATTAGGATTGGAAGTGGCTATTTTTATTTTCTTTATTTCTGGGGCATCTATCCCATTAATTCTAAAATTAGTTTGATTACCATATAATGCTATTTTTCTGGTAAATAGTGCTTCAACGTAATCTAAAAATCCTCTAGACGATGCGTTGCCTCCTTTATTATAGCTAATACCAATGTTTAAATTTGAGTTATCGCTCACTACGCTATTAACTTCTGTCTTTTGAATTGCTCTAGCACCATACGGTGACGTGAAGGGATAGGATGAAATTGTTTGATTAAATATTTCTCCATTTATATTAATGGTAAAGTTTGTTTGTAATCTGGCTTGAGCCATTAGCGATGTTTTTACAGCCACACTAGAATTGGGAACTATTCCTTCCGTGTTGAATCTAAAATTTAATGGGCTATCAATGGCTTTGCTATACCATTTTTGCCCCGACTCTAACAGATTAAATTCGTCGCTTTCATAAAAAACATAGTCGGGAAAAGTAGTTACTTCAACACCTCCGTTATATGCATTGGCTTTTGTAGAAACCCTCAATCCATCGGTTTCTGATGATGTGATGAAATAACTGCTGGTTTCACTATAAATGTTCTTGATGTGGTTATATTTCTTAAAATCTTTATCGTAATCGTATTTCCATTCGTGCGGTCCTTTGGCATAAAATAAAATATAGTCCGCTGGGTCAAACTTGCCATCACTCTCTCCAGAAATATAGATTGCATTTTCCATTAAATCATCGGGACGAGAAGTACTATTGGCCATTGGCAGCATTCCACCACCATTGCCATACAATTTTATTTTTCGTGGGTCTATACTAGCTACTGGAAAACCAATAGACTGTAAAAAGTTATAATCCATTTTATATATTCCCGATCCTGTAGCATTGGCAGCCCCAGCAATAGATAACTTATACCAATCGCCTTCTGCAAGCACCGATTTGGTGGTGCCGTATGATGAGGCAGCCTCACGCAAGCTCCTTTTTAATGTAACTGGTTCGTTTTTTCCTGTGTATGTAAACGAAACTAGCTTTTCTATTTTGCCAGAAATGGTATTTTTTCTAAATGGTACAATGTAGGTGTTGACCATCGGTTTCTTATACATTATGCCTTTCAAAGCATGTATGGTTGGTGTAGTACCTATTAGAGTGGTATCTACAATATTTAACTCTTCTACAGTTAGTGATTTATAAATTGTTTTGCCTAATGTTATTTTTTCGAAGGAAGGCGTAAGTAGCAAAGCTGGCAAACCCCGTTCGCTAGAAAGATAATTGGCATCAGTAAAATTTAGTACCCATTGCTCAAATCCATTAATCAATTCTTTTTTATTAGGCAGCCATTGTAGTTCTGCTTTGTATTCTTGAGCTATTAAACTGTTTGAAAATACCCATAAACAGAGGCATACAAGTAGTTTGTTGATTTTGCAGATGAAATGATACATGTAGAAAGTGGATTAAAGAACTGATGAAAAACTGCTTAATGAATACGCTTTGATTTGTATTTTATTTTCAGTTGCTACAACGGCTCGTTATTTGGCAATATTGTATTAGGCAGCACTTATTTTAAATTGGAAGCTTTCCATAATCAGATTGGCCAATAATTTTTCACAAGCTTTGGCAGTTTGAGCTTTTGCTTCTGATTCATTCACCGCTTCTATTGTTAGTGTGATATGACGACCTATTCTTACATCAACAACTTCATTGATTCCTAAATTGGCTAAGCCCAACTTTACTGCTTTGCCTTGTGGGTCTAGTATTTCTTTTTTTGGCATTACTTCAATCTCTGCAATAAATTTCATGGTCAATGTATGGTTTTGTTTATACTTATTTTGTAAAAAATGTAATCTCAAAAGTAAGCATTAAAAGGCTAGATTTTGCAAATACTAAAGCAATGATTTTTCTATTTATCCACCCAAAATAAAGAGGTATACTTTTTTTAAAGCATACCTCTTTATTATTGGATAAATAAGGGGTTTAGTTATTTGCTTACTGCAAATTTTACATTAGATACATTTTTGGCACTTGAAAGTTTTAAAATGTAGTTTCCCACCTCTAGATTTGCTGTACTCAATTCTAAAGCATTGCTACCATTGTTTAATGACAAGCTGCCAGAATTAATTACTCTACCAGTAATATCAAGCATTTGATATGTTGCATTAATAGCAAAATCAGAGTTCAGATTTACGAATAATGTTTCATTTGCAGGAATTGGGAATATTTTAAATCCTTCAAAGTTTTTTGCAGCCTCAGTAGCAGTGGGTGCAGCAGGCAATACAATTACTGTTCCATCTGCCAATACTGCGATAAGACCAAAAGCATTTGTTTGTGGAGCTACTGGAGCTAGAAAACCAGATGCCAATACCACTGCAGATTTCCCCGCAAGACCAGTCAATGGAGCTGTGAATGAAGCTACAGTAGTTTTAGAAGTGCTGTCTTTAATATCTATAGTATAGGAAGTAGCAGTTACCATAATCTCGTTGGTGATTGCTTTGAAAGGAGCATTGTTTACCAATGTGCCTACGCCTCTAGCGACTACATCTACAGATGGTGCATCTGGTGAACCGTGTACAACATATAAGCTAGTCATTCCAGGTTTACTTGTGTATGCCACATCTTCTTTAGTCAAAAGAGTAAACGCTGTGTTGATTTTTTCTGGATTTTCAGCAGTAGTACCACCTATTAACCCGGTTGCGATAGCAAGGTAAGATTTACCAGGAGTCAATGTAACAGTAAACGTTGCTAATGCTTCAGTTGCTGATTTGCTTGTACCTGGTGCAACTGCAATATTTAAAGCCACACCTGCTGGTACCAACATGAATTTAGTGGCTTCACGGTATTTGAAATCTTGTTTAAACTCGCTACCGTTCACATATAAATCTACTATGCCAGCAGCAGCTTGTGGTGCGTTGTGAATTACTTGAAGTAAAGCTTTATCAGCAGCACCCAATTCTAACACAGTACCATCGGGCAATGCAGCGAACAAACCAAAAGGTTTACCATTTTTATTTTTTGTAGGGTCTAGGAAACCAC
>JAAFID010000078.1 GCA_013297765.1 Cytophagales bacterium
CTCGGTAAACTTTTTAAGGAACTGCTCAATGATTTGGGTATGTACAAAAAGGATTTTTAGTGCAGTACAACGCTGACCGTTGAAAGACAAGCTACCCAAGATGCACTCTTTCACTGCAAGGTCTAGGTCGGCATCTGGCAGTACGATAGCAGGATTTTTGGCTTCAAGTGCCAGTACCGACCGCAGTCTATTTGGCTTTGGATGTTGCATTTTAAGAATATTCGCCGACTTGCTGGTGCCTATAAATGCCAAAACATCTATTTTGCCCGTAGTCATCAATGGGCCTACCGTAGCACGGCCTCTGCCATACACGATATTAATTACACCTTTGGGGAAAGAATCTCTAAAAGCCTCCAGCAATGGGCGGTGTAGCAATACGCCAATTTTTGCAGGCTTGAACACCACGGTATTTCCCATAATCAATGCGGGAATAAGCGTGGTAAAAGTTTCGTTGAGTGGATAGTTGAATGGCCCCATGCAAAGCACAACACCAAGCGGACCACGGCGAATTTTACCAATAATTCCTTGAGCAATTTCAAATCTTGAAGAATTTCTATCTAGTGTTTTAAGGGCGTCAATGGTATCGAGAATATAATCTACCGTACGATCAAACTCTTTTTCAGAATCTTTAAGCGGCTTGCCTATCTCCCACATCAACATTTTTACCACCTCGCTGCGTTTTTCCTTCATGCGGTAGGTAAAGTTTTCTACCGCTTTGATGCGGTCGTTTACCGTCATGGTTGGCCACAGGCCTGTGCCGTTTTTGTAAGCATCTACCGCAGCATTCAAGGCTTCTTGGGCTTCGTTTTCTGACAACAGTGGGTAGCTGCCTAGTAATTTTTGCGATACTACTCCAGCTTCATCTACACAAACTGGTGAATATACCTTTTGCACTGGGGCATCTGATAGGCGAATTTCACCATTAATTAAAAATTCTTTTTGGTCAATAGGTTTGTCTATTCGATATTCTAATGGTATTTCTGATTCTTTTGGAAATTTAATGCTATTCGTCATAATTGATTTTTTAAAAATAATTTGAGATTAAATAAAGGGGTGTTAAAAGTACAGTTTTTGAGTGTAGGAATAAAATGTTTTTTTGTGAACAATAAGAATACTGGTTAAACTTGGAGGATGTTTGTATTAGATTTTTGTTTTTTTAAGAATAAAAAACAAATCGTAAAAGACCAGCAAAATAGCCAATACATAACAGACCCATGCTCCCCAAAGTCGTTCCCAATTAAAGGAAGCAGGATTTGCAACTAGTAAAAATGCCAATGCCGTGCTGTCAATGATAAACACAGAAATGATTGCTTTCGAATCAAAATATTTAATGATTAAGCCCATCACAAAAAGTAAAAAAGCCACGAAGAACGCAATTGTCCCTAAGAATGGGATTACATTTACTGCCATAGCTAAACCACTAAAGGTGCATTCTTTTGATTCTAAAAAAGGTCTTAATAAAGAGTATTTTAATGATAGCTCACTACTCAGCGTACGCTCTTTGGTGTCTATGGTATCTTTTTGTACAACAGCTACAGTCGTGTCAGTTGCCGTAGAACTGCTGTCAATTTCGGTTTTCAAAGGCTCCTCAACTACAGCAGCCGTTGAATCTATTATAGCTTCACCACCTGCTTCATCTTTTTTCTCCATACATCCAGTATAGAAAAACGGAAGTGCAAATGCACAAAGCGTTAAAATTCGTATTGCTTGAGCAAGTTTTTGATGTATCTTCATTGGGTTAGCATTATTCTAATTTTCCTATTTCCATAACACCACTCGCTTTACCTGAAATTCATTTTTCAGTATTTTTTCACTCCTCATCTCGTAACCAAAATATAGGTCTTCTACAGTGGAGGTAGGTGCGATAGGTAATTTAATACTTTGCCATTTGTCCCACGCACCCGTGGCTGGTAAGGGCTGGGTGGCGAGTACACTGCCTGTGGGTGAACTTTTGCGAATGGTAATTTGCGAATTGCAAGTTCCTGAGTAAAGTAATTCCACTGCAACAATTTTGTTAAGATCAATTTTGGGCAATTTAAAATAACCCTTAGTTTCAATTGGCTCAATGATTCCATCTTGAATCCATTTTTTAAAATTTTGAGTTTCGGTATAAATATCGGCTTTGAGGCTGGCATCGGTAAATTCTTGTTGCACCCGACCAGTAAGTGCGGGCACACCATTTACAGCTTGGTCTTGGTAAGTAGCGGTGATAAAATATTTGCCTTTTTCTTTCTTCCCTATATGCTTATCAAAATGAATAGTGCCCGCTGCTGGTAGTGTTAGTGTTTTGTTTTCTTCATTCAACGATAAAATATAGGCTACCATCTTCAAGGCTGTCTCTTTAGACAATTGAGGGTGGGCACTCATGGCATGGTCGCCCCAAACGCCTGTGCCGCCCTTCAGTATTTTATCGGCCAGCTTTTCTGCTATTCCCACCTGCCCTGCGTATGTTTTGGCAAGCAATTTAAAATCTGGGCCTATTGATTTTTCATTCAACGTATGGCAAGCCTTGCAATCACTAGACTTTATGAGTGCATTGTCTATCTCATTGCTTGGTGGTGCTTGGTGGCCTAGCGTTATTGCGGCCATGTCGTTGCCCTCTGGCAAGTAGTCGAGAAATACTTTTATCTTAGAACGGTCAATTTTGGCGTCTTCATTGTCTTTGACTTTTATATTATAGCCGACAGCAGCATTGTCCCAATAATAATGGCTATTGCCATCAAAATCTATCGTAATTTGGGGAGCAGTATTGCCAACCACAACTTCGAGTGCAGCGGTATTTTTATTGCCTTTGGTATCAGTTACCAGCAATTCGGTTTTAAATATTCCCGCATGTTCAAAGGTGTACACTGGATTTTTTTCTCGAGATTGAATTTTTTTTCCTTCAAATTTCCACTCATATATCAAATCGTCGGCGTCATAATCATAAGATTTTGCCCCGCTAAATTGAATTTTTAGCGGTTTTAAACTTAGTGTTTTTGCAACCTCTGCAACCGCTACAGGCGGCCTATTCTCTGGGTGGTACAAGATTTGGCTTAGTTGTGCTTCTTTATTTTCTTTGAACCAATTCATGCCATATTCCAAAATGTACAGGGTGCCATCACTAGCAAATTGCATATCTATCGGATGGGACAATTTGATGTTTTCAAATACAGGCTCCATGGATATGTACTTGCCAGCATTGTCTAGCCGCACAGGCATTACCCAATCTCGCATCCATTCATAAGCAAAAAACATATTGTCGAAATAAGCAGGAAATGCGTTTGGGCTTTTTTTATTTTTATTGAAATGATAGACTGGTCCAGCCATAGCAGAGCGACCGCCGAAACCTACCAAAGGAAATTCTAAACTATTTTTGTATGAATACCAAATGAATGCTTTTTGTGCGGGTGGCAATTGGGATTGTCCTGTATTATTTGCAGAATTATTAACCGGATGAGTTGCATCAAAAGCAACGCCTACCTCGCCAGTAGCAAAGTTAAATTGTTTGTAAGGCTTATTGTTCCCATTGAAATATGGCCAGCCGTAAAAACCAGGTTTTGTAGCCATATTGAACTCGTCGTTTGCCGCATGGCCTTGTGGCAAATCTTCGCCAGAATCTGGCCCTACATCGCCCCAGAACAATCTTTTATTTTTAATGTCGTATGTGATTCTGTAAGGGTTTCGACAACCCATCACATATATTTCAGGACGACCTTGAGAACCGTCTTTTGCAAATAAGTTGCCTTCGGGAATGCTATAAGTACCATCGGCCTCAGGATGTATTCGCAAAATTTTCCCCCTCAAATCGTTGGTGTTTGCTGCGGTGCGTTGGGCATCAAATGGCTCCCTATTTGGGCGGTCGTCTATAGGAGCCATGCCGCTTGACTCGTGGGGGTTGCTGTTGTCGCCCACTGCAATAAACAAATTGCCATCGCCACCAAAAGCCAATGACCCCGCCGAATGACAGCATTTTTCTCGCTGGGTAGTGATGGTAAGCATAATTTTTTCCGATGCCATATCCAGCATATTATTGCGATAGGTAAAGCGAGATACATATTGCTGTGGCGTATCGCCAACTGGCGAATAAAAAAGGTATAATTGATGATTGTACTGGTAATTAGGGTCAAGTGCAATGCCTAGCAAACCATCTTCTAGCCCACTAAAAACAGGGATATGGGCAACTCTGCGGGCTTTACCAGAATCGGGTTCATAGACAAACATTCCTCCACGACGCTCGATGTAAAAAACCTTATTGTCTGGCGTTATGGCCAGTTCCATAGGTTCATTTAGTGGGCCAGCAACCAGTACTTTTTGTACAAATCTATTGGCCTCTGGCACCGCAACAGTATGTGCTTTGGAATAATCTAGCACATTGTCGCCTATTGCATATTGAATGCCACCTAAAAGATGTTTTAGAAATAACGGTTCTTTATAGCTTTCGTTTGTGTGACCTAGAGCCGTGTAGAATGCCCTGCCGCCATCATACTCGTGATACCAAGCAATAGGATGCTTATCGCCCATGTTGCCGCCTTTGTAAGATTTTTCATCTAAGTATGCAAGTACCGTTACTTTCTTATTAAGATTTTTTAAATTATACCATTCGTCTTTGCGTTCCCAAGTTGCTGGTAGGTCTTTCGTTGCAGGGTGATTGGGATTAGAAATATCTATTTTAGCTTGCTGTTGGTCAGGGTGACTTTCAAAATTTGCTCCCACCATCTTGGCATACCATGGCCATTCGTATTCTGTATCTGTAGCTGCATGAACACCCACAAAACCGCCCCCTGCCTGAATAAATCTTTCTAAGCATGCCTTTTGGCGGAAATCAAGAATATTGTTTCCAGTAGTGTTTAAAAATACCACAGCAGCATATTTTTTTAAATTGCCTTCGGTAAATTGTCCAGCATCTTCGGTGGTATCTACTACAATATTGTTTTCTTTGCCTAGTTTTAATAAAGCTAGCTTGCCCGCCAAAATAGATTCGTGCCTAAAGCCTCCTGTCTTAGAAAACACAAGTAACCGAGGCTTGCTTTTTTCTTTACATGAAGTAAGTACCAAGCCCAAAGAGAGCAACAGCAATACAACAAATTTCAATGGCTTCATGGCATTCGGGGTTTAGTTTTTTTGAGAAGCAATAATTTATTGCTTCTCAAAATGAGGTTAAATATCGCAGATAGCGATGCTCTTTCTTAGTGATTCCAATGGCTTGGCATCTTTGGGAATAAACTCTTGTGCAACGTAGCCCTTGAATCCAGTGGCAACAATAGCTTTCATTACTGCAGGGTAGAATATCTCTTGTCTTTCGTCTATTTCATTGCGACCTGGTACACCACCAGTATGATAGTGGGCTATGTGTTTGTGGTATTTGTTAATGGTGGCAATGATGTCGCCTTCCATAATTTGCATGTGGTATATGTCGTATAGCAATTTGAAATACTCGGAACCAAGTTTTTCGCAAAGGGCAGCACCCCAAGCGGTGTGGTCTGCCATATAATCTTTGTGGTCTACTTTACTATTCAGCAGTTCCATTACCAAAGTAACTTTGTATTTTTCTGCAATTGGCATCAGCATTTTCAAGCCTATTGCACAATTTTCTAAGCCTTGCTCGTCTGAAATTGATTTTCTATTTCCCGAAAAACAAATCAACTTGTCGTACCCTGCTGCCGCTACTTTAGGTATGTGTGCTTCATAACTTTTAAATAATTCTGCATGGTTGGCCACATCATTAAAGCCTTTTTCTATACCCATTCCCGCACCCCAAGGCATAGCACAATGTAAACCATATTTTTTCATTATAGGCCACTCATCAGGCCCTGCAAGATCTATAGATTTTATGCCCATTGCTTTTGCAGCCTTGCACAATTCTTCAAAGGGGGTACTATCGTAGCACCAGCGGCACACCGAGTGGTTGATATTTCCTTTTAACATCAACTTTGATTTAGGTTTGTCATCATTTATGTCTTTAGAAAAGGCAGGCAAGGTAGCAGCTAGTACCAAGCTTCCAGTAATATTTTTTATAGCGTTTCGTCTTGAATTATTTTTCATAATCATGTTTAGTATATTTTCAATTGTTAAAATTCATCCAGTGAATATTTATCATACCCAAGTCGCCTCTAGCAGCAGTTTGTAGATCATCAATAAATACAAAATATACATCATGCACCCCTTGGGTTGCTTCAATAGGTGTATTCACCACATAAAAATCATCCCATTTTCCCGTCGCCTTTACGGGTATGACACCTATTTTTTTACCTTCTTTACTACCTAGGCGTATTTCAATTTTTCCAGTGGCAAATTTTGAATTAACCCTTACATCAATACTTGAAACACTAGTTAAATCTATTTCCTTAAACCCTAAAAAACAGCCATTTTCTATCCCACCTTCATAAGTGCCAATGCCATCTTTCAACTTCACAGGGCCACTTGTTAGGTGAAAGTCATAATTGGATGCCAGCAGTTTTGGATTACGAAGTATTACTTGTTTGGTCGTGCTTAGTGAACCTACACCCTCTGCCCCTCGGTCTTTGTATGTGGCTATGAGCAGGTACATGCCCTCTTCCGACTTACCTTTGTGTGCATTCAAGGCAAAACTTCCTTCATTTTTATCGGAAGTTTGTTTGTTTTCTTCATTGCCAAGTGCAAGAATGTAATTTACCATTGCATCAATAGTAGCCTTGCTCAATTGTGGGTGGGCACTCATGGCATGCTCGCCCCACACGCCGCCGCCGCCAACTTTGATTTTATTTGCCAAATAGCTCGCAGATTTAGGGTCGTCTTTATATTTCTTTGCTACATCATTAAAACTAGGCCCTACTGATTTTTTATCTATCGCATGGCACGATTTGCAATCACTATCTTTGAAAATTGGCTTATCGAATAAAGTAGTTGTTGTTTGTGGTTTTTCCATTTGATGCCCTAAGGCTATTCCAGGAATATCTTTACCCTCTGCCACGTAGGTCAAAGAAATTCGTAAACCTTTATCATTAGGTGTTTTGTCTTCCTTGTCACGTATCGTTACATTGTATTTTAGTGGTTCATTATCCCAAAAGAAAGTTGAGTTTTTTCTAAGTGTTTCTAATTTTAAAACAGGATAACTATTGCCCACAATTACCCTCATCGTTTGAACAGTACTTTTGCCATGAATATCAGTAACTGTAAGTGTGGGGAAGTACACTCCATTTTTAGTAAATGTGTACACAGGATTTTTCTCTCTCGAATCTATTTTTTTGTTCTCAAATCTCCATTCATATATCACTTCGTCTCCATCTGGGTCGTAAGAATTACCAATAGAAAATTTAGATTTCAATGGTGCTATACCTACCGTGTCGCTTGTGGTTGCTGCTACTATTGGCGGGCGGTTGCCTTCTGAATATTCTATTTTTATCAATCTGGCGTTTTTATTGTCGGCGTACCAAATAGTTCCGTATTCTATCATGTACAATGCACCATCGGCACCAAATTGCATGTCAATAATGTTGTTGAATTGCATATTGGAAAACATTGGTTCAATATGCTCTATAGTGCCACTTTTGCTGATAGTTACGGCCATTACCCAGTTACGCATCCAATCGTAAATCAACATTTTTCCATCGTAATATTTGGGGAATTTTACAGTAGAATTTTTGTAATCATTAGCATAATAAAATGGCCCAGCCATGGCGTTTCTACTGCCTTTGCCTAACATTGGAAACTCTGTGCTGTTTGCATAAGGATACCAAACTAAAGCTTTCTGTGCAGGTGGCAAATTTTTAAGTCCCGTATTGTTCGGCGATTCGTTATAAGGTGCTTTGGCGTCAAATTTTTTACCTAGGGTCTTTGTTGCAAAATCATAATTGGGGTAAGCCTTGCTATTGCCTACAAAGTAAGGCCATCCAAAAAAACCGGGATTAGCGGCTCTGTTAATTTCATCATGTCCACGTGGGCCTAGGGTAGAATCGGTACCAGCATCGGGCCCCACCTCGCCCCAGTATGGGATAGACGTGTGTGGGTCAACTGACATTCGGTAAGGATTGCGGCAGCCCATGGCATATATTTCGGGGCGAGTATTTGCCGTATTTTGGGGAAATAAATTGCCTTCGGGTATGGTGTATTTGCCATCGGGGGTGGGGTGGATGCGGAGTATTTTTCCTCTCAAATCGTTGGTATTGGCAGAAGAACGCTGAGCATCAAAGATTATCCTGCCTTGCCTCTCATCTATTGGGGCGTAGCCGCTAGACTCAAACGGAACAGTATTGTCGCCGACAGAAATAAACAAATTTCCTTGCTTGTCAAAAACGAGCGAACCGCCTGTGTGGGCACTAGACTCTAGTTCTATGGGTATTTCTAAAAGTATTTTTCTAGTCGTAGTGTCGAGGGTATTTTTATTTTTTAGTTCAAATCTGGCAAGCGTATGTTTTAAATCTTTGCTGGTGTAGAACATATAAACCTGATTGTTCAATTCAAAATTTGGATCTAGTGCAAGACCAATCAACCCGTTGCCTTGTCTAGATTCTACATCTAAAAATCCAATCTGTTTTAGCTTTTCCTGAAACATCATTAACTGGCCGTGTCTTTGAGTAAAATATACATTTCCCTTTTTAGAAACTGCAATTTCCATTGGCTCATTAAGCCAAGCAGCCAATACTTGCAATGAAAAACGACTAGCATCGGGTATAGCGGCAGTATGTGCTTTTGCATAATCCAACTCATTGTTTCCTATCGCATATTTTATTCCTCCTATCACATGCTTGATGTATTTTTCGTCGGCATAAGATTCTGGGGTATGCCCGAATTCAGTATAAAAGGCTCTTCCTCCATCATAATCATGGTACCAAACCATAGGGTGATTCCCTTTGTGAGTGCCGCCTGTATATGATTTCTCATCAATTTTGGCAAGGACTTTTACATCAGGATTTAGGCTTTTAAAATTGTACCATTCATCGGTACGTTCCCAAAACTTATCCAAAAATTCTGTACTGGGATGGGTCTTATCTACCACCTCAATCTTCGCCTTCTGTGTTGCCGGATGTCCTTCAAAATAAGCACCCACTAATTTTCCATACCAGGGCCAATCGTATTCGGTATCAGTTGCTGAGTGTATGCCTACAAAACCACCGCCAGCTTGGATGTATCGCTCGAAGGCATTTTGTTGAGAAAAGTTCAACACATCGCCCGTGGTATTTAGAAAAATGACCGCAGCATAATTTTTCAAATTGTCTTCTGTAAATCTTTCCGCATCTTCTGTGGTATCGACCACGTAGTTTTCCGTTTCACCTATTTTCATCAATGCTTTTTTGCCCGCAGCAATAGATTCGTGACGGAAGCCTGCAGTTTTGGAAAACACCAATAATTTAGTTTGCTTTTTTTGGCACGAGGCCACAGCAATGAATAGCAATAAACCGCATAGACATTTTGCTATGCGCATTCTGTTAAGTTTTTCAATAAACATTTTGGGGGTATTTGAGGTTAGGGGAAATGGTTAAAATGCAATACCACCAGGGGGTAATGATGGTATTGCAGTACAATTATAAGCCTAATATTTTTTTATTCAAAGCATCGTTTGCACCAATGCCCGCAAAATCGTCAAAAGCTTTTTCGGTTACACGTATCAAATGATTTTCTATAAATGCTGCACCCTCGGCCGCCCCTTGTTCTGGGTGTTTTATGGCACACTCCCACTCTAGCACTGCCCAGCCATCGTAGTTGTACTGTGCTAATTTGCTAAAAATAGAAGCAAAATCTACTTGCCCATCGCCAAGAGAGCGGAACCTGCCAGCACGCTCTACCCAACCTTGGTAGCCGCTGTACACACCTTGTCTGCCTGTAGGGTTAAACTCTGCATCTTTTACATGAAACATTTTAATACGCTCGTGATAGATGTCGATAAACGCCAAGTAATCCATAGCCTGCAATACAAAATGGCTAGGATCATAGTTGATATTTACCCGCTTATGATTGCCTGTAGCGGCTAGAAACATCTCGAAAGTAGCACCGTCAAACACATCTTCGCCCGGGTGAATTTCATAACACACATCTACACCGCACTCATCAAAATAATCGAGTATGGGTAGCCAACGATTGGCCAATTCTTTAAAAGCTGCCTCAATCAATCCCGCAGGTCTTTGTGGCCAAGGGTAAACAAATGGCCAAGCCAATGCACCTGTAAAGGTAGCATGAACATTAATACCCAGATTTTGACTTGCCTTAGCAGCATATTTCATTTGTTGAATGGCCCATTCGGTGCGGGCTTTAGGGTTGCCCTGCACACTTGCTGGAGCAAACCCATCAAACATGGTATCGTAAGCCGGATTTACCGCTACCAATTGTCCTTGCAGGTGCGAAGCCAGTTCGGTAATTTCCAAACCGTAAGATTTTACTTTTGCTTTCAAGTCGTCGCAGTAGTCTTTGCTTTCCGCTGCCTTTTGCAAATCTATGCAGCGAGCATCCCAAGAGGGAATCTGCACGCCTTTGTAACCAAGGCCTGTCATGTATTTGCAAATACTTTCTAACGAATTGAACGGAGCCACATCGCCCATAAATTGAGCTAAGAATATGGCAGGACCTTTGATGTTTTTCATGGGGGGGGGATTTTATTTAAAAAAGGGTTTAATAAATATTTATATAATGAGGAATTTTAATGTTTTCATGTAAAATAATTACAATGTCGTATCCAATTTCCTAGGTAATTTTAGACAGTACCATTTTCTTAATATCTTCAGAAATTTTTAAATATTCTTTTGTTTCTGATAATTCTGGGGCTACGAAATCATGCGGATATCTTGTTTTAACCGCATACTGATTTATATTTTTCATGTCAATATTCTGAAAATCATCATCTATAATTGAACATTGTTGAGCTAAAAAATCTAAATTATGGGTAAATATTGCTTCTTGATTATGATAGATTAAAAAAACCTTCAAATATTTTTCAATTGCTTGTTGGCAATGAAAACATGCAATATCAAGAATTAAGGGATTGGCTTCTATTAAAATTTGTGCAGCAATTAAATCATGGTCAGCTTTTTCAATCCATTGTGCTACAATATTTTTTTCAAGTTCGCTCATAACTCAATTGCATCCTTTAACGCATGATAAAAAATCAATCCTTTTGCATTTCGTTTAGCCTCCAATCCTTCTTGGCTTTCTAAAACAACATCGAAGGGACTATGAATGGCATACACTAAGGACTTGCTGATTTTACTTTCTAATGTAATTTTATCTTTAGCAAGGAATTCATTTGGAGTAATTATCAATAAATCATAGTCGCTGTAAACAGCATTGGTATTTCTTGCACGAGAGCCAAAAAGCAATACTTTGGAATCGGGGAGATAACTCCAAACGATAGATTTAATAGAATTATAAATGTCAGATTTTTCCATTAGATTAATTATATCAAAAGATTTTTTAACAAAATTAGTTGTTACAACTTTTCTCCACTCTTCATCGATGTAATCTATGATCTTATTAAATTTGGAGTGAGTTCTTTTCGTCCAAATTATTTATTATTATATTAATGATAGGTTCATATCATTTACTATGGCTATACGCAAACTCAGGAGAGATATCATAATCCCAAATGGTTTCTTGCATGTTGTGATTAATAGTTATCAATTTTTCCCAAAGCAACTCACCCATGATACCAATCTTTACTTTTGAGAAATTTGTCTCTTGGGAAAGTTTTTCAATACCTTGCAAATGTTTGTGCTGCTCCATCAATGGCTTTACATCAAGTTCTTTGATTACACCATTACTATACTGGCACGTAACTTTTAGAAATCTGGCTTCAAGAATTTTAACTATTTTCATTATAATTCCCCCTACACCCTCACCCATTTCGCATTTTCATTGCTCGAGGCGACTACAGCTTCTATAAATGCCATGCCTCTTACGCCCTCGTGCACAGTGGGGAAGTCGAGGTATTCGGGTTTGGGTGTTTCGCCTTTTAAAATTGATTGCAGTGATAGGGCAAAGTTTCTATAAATATTAGCGAAAGCTTCTAAGTATCCTTCGGGATGGCCTGCGGGTACACGAGTATGAAAAGCTGCGGCAGCAGAAGTGTTTGCACCACCTGTACGTTTTATTTCCATGGGCTTATCCAGCCATTTTACCCTTAGCGAATTGCAATCTTCTTGGTACCACTCAAGCCCTGCTTTTTCTCCGTAAACTCTTATTTTTACATTGTTCTCCTCACCTACTGATATCTGGCTTGCGGTAAGTACGCCTTTAGCTCCGCCCTCTAATCTCAACAATACCGCTCCATCATCGTCTAGCTGACGGCCAGGAATAAAGGTCGTAAGGTCGGCGGCAACTTCGGTAATTTTCAAGCCAGTGACATATTCTGCCAAATGCTCGGCATGTGTACCTATATCGCCCATGCAGCAACTGATTCCCGCACGTTTGGGGTCGGTACGCCAGTCTGCTTGTTTCTGCCCTGTGGCCTCTAGTTGGGTAGCCAACCATCCTTGAGGGTATTCGACCATTACTTTTTTCACCTTGCCAATGATACCAGATTTTATCATATCTCTAGCCTCTTTTATCATGGGGTAGCCAGAATAGGTATGGGTAAGGGCAAATAATTTTCCTGTCTTTTGTACAATAGCTTCTAGTTCCTCTGCCTCTTTTAGGTCAAAAGCCAAGGGTTTGTCGCAAACCACATGAAATCCACTTTCTAAAGCCAATTTAGCAGGGGCAAAATGTAAATGATTAGGAGTAACTATAGCTACAAAATCCATCCGCACATCTGCAGGCAGTGCTAGCTCTTTGGCAATCATTTCTTCGTAACTTTTATAAGCACGAGAAGGGTTTACATAGAGCGATTCACCTGCCAATACCGACTTTGCAGGGTCGCTGCTAAATGCCCCGCAAACCAATTCTATATGACCGTCTAATGCTGCTGCCATTCGGTGCACCGCTCCTATAAAGGCTCCAGGGCCGCCGCCCACCATGCCCATTCTTATTTTTCTATTCATTTTTTGGGGTAATTAATTATTTGGTTATCACTTTTCAATTTTCAAATTCAATACAAACTCGTCTAAAACTACCTCGCTCCCGCCAATGACATGGTCTAGCAAGTCTAGCGACAGGGCTTGTGTTTCATTGCATATATATTCTTTGTTGGCTAGCAATGCAGAATCTATCAACTCGTCTTTCTTTTCTACGGAGATTTTGATTTTGTCTTGCACCTCTAGCCCCATGTCTTTGCGCATATTTTGTACACGATTTACCACGTCTCTGGCAATGCCTTCTTTTTTCAACTCGTCAGTAATGTTGATGTCGAGGGCAACGGTGACACCACCTTCGCTTGCAACCAACCAGCCTGGAATATCTTCTGAAGAAATCTCCACATCTTCCAAAGTAATGTTCGCTTTGGTATCGCCAAAGGTGATTTCAAATGTTTGCTCACGCTCTAGTTTAAATATATCATCTTTAGACATGGCAGAGATGGCATTGCCTACCTCTTTCAATTTTGGCCCATATTCTTTGCCTAATTTCTTAAAGTTTGGCTTAATCTTTTTCACCATCACGCCAGAAGTATCGTCAATATATTCAATGTGTTTGATATTTACTTCTGAAAGAATCAAATCTTCTACAGCTTCAATTTGTCCCTTAGTTTTGTTGTTTAATATTGGGATAAGCACACGAGACAATGGCTGTCTAACCTTGATGTTATTGACCTTGCGGATGGAGTGTACCAAAGAAGAAATTTTTTGAGCTAGTGCCATTCGCTCCTCCAATTCCGAATCTATCAAGTGAAGCTGCACTTTGGGGTAATCGCTTAAATGAATAGATTCTACTTGTTCATTTGTTGAAACGGCATTCAAATCTTGAAACAATTGCTCGGCATAAAACGGTGCGATAGGGCTGGCAAGCTTGGCTACAGTTACTAAACAAGTATATAATGTTTGGTAGGCAGCCATTTTATCTTCGCCATATTGACCTTTCCAAAATCTTTTTCTGTTCAACCGCACATACCAATTGCTTAGGTCATCCACCACAAAATCTTGTATGGCCCTAGCTGCCTTGGTAGGCTCGTAGTCGGCAAATGATTCATCGCAAGAGACAATGAGGGAATTTAATTTGGACAATACCCATCTGTCACTCTCCGTAAGGTTTGCTAAAGGAACATCTGCTTCAGCATAAGTAAAATTGTCTAGATTGGCATAAAGTGCAAAGAATGCATAGGTATTCTGCAAGGTGCCAAAGAAGCGACGTTGCACCTCGCCAATACCGTCAATGTTGAATTTGAGATTGTCCCATGGGGGCGAATTGGCAATCATGTACCAACGTGTAGCGTCGGGACCATATTTATCAATGGTTTCAAATGGGTTGATGACATTGCCCACCCGCTTAGACATTTTATTGCCGTTTTTGTCTAGCACCAAACCTGTGGAAACGACATTT
>JAAFID010000079.1 GCA_013297765.1 Cytophagales bacterium
AACAAGAGGGTTTAATTCCCGAAAAAAAAGTAGTACCAACAAAATTGTCAGATAAATACCGAGGGGTTTTTACTAAAGAAGACGCTGAAAATTTTAATGCTCACACCCAACAAATGCGTAAAGAATAGGACAATATTTAATTGATAATAATGCAATTTCCAATTTTTTCTCGGGAGCTTTTTCTCCAAATGGAATGAGTTTCATGAGTGAAGTACTGGACAACACCCCAATTATATCTGTTATTACTGAAATTGAAGCATTGTCATGGATGCATAAAGATAAGAACAAGGAAAAAATTGTTAAAGAATTTATTGACGACGCTGCAATTTTAGCTCTGACACCTATGGTGGTTGCGGAGTGTGTAAGAATTCGCAGAAGTCGAAAAATTAAAACACCTGATGCTATAATGGCAGCTACTGCTATAGTTCATAACCTACAACTCATCACAAGCGATGCGGATTTCAATCATATTATTGGACTTAATATTATTGATCCATTTAAAATTTGAGATTACTGGATTTAGAAAGTTAAAGTAAGATTTGAATAATTTAATTGTGATTTTGTATTTTAATAAATTTCTATTTTCTTATTTCTGTTCAATTCTGAATCGCTTTTTCCTACCTTTGCCCTATCAATTTCTCAATTTGAAAAAGGCGTATAAAATATTTGCTTGGACTCTGCTACTCGTGCATTCGCTATGGATAGTGAGGGTTTGTGTGCCTATTATTTTTTATTACACGCATCAACAATATATTGCCACTAACCTTTGTGAGAATGTTGCCAAGCCAGCCATGAAGTGCAATGGCAAATGCTATCTGAAAAAACAACTGGCAGCTACAGAAAAATCTAGTGAAAATAACAAATCGAAATCAGAGGTAAAAGTTTGTTTTGAAGAATTACAAATCCATTCTACAACCTTGCCTAGCCCAGTATTTTCAACCGTTGCCATACAGCCTTATCAAATTTGGAAGGCTTCTTTTTATGCTCATTTTTTAGAAATTCATTCCCCACCGCCACAGGTGTAGTATTATTCTTTGTCCGTATTTCTCTAGTGTAGAAATACCGTTACTTAATTTTTATCATAAATATTATTTCAATGATTCCAACCTTTAAATATAGGCTTGGGTTAGTGTTTGTGCTTTGTATGCAACTGACAATTTCCCATGCTCAAAAATTCCAAAAAGACAGTACCAACACACAAAACTGCGTTGATTGTTGCTGTCACCAAGACCTAGCTCCTGTAGGCATTATGATTGGGCACGTACATGGCAAACGCCAATGGATGTTGTCTTACAGAATGATGTTTATGTCTATGAAAGGAAATTATGAAAATGGAAAAGCCATTACCAATGAAACCCTTTTCAATACTTACCTCATGTTGCCCAAATCTATGACCATGCAAATGCACATGCTGATGGGTATGGTAGGCATCACCGACCGATTGACCTTGATGGCAATGCTGCATTTTAACCATATCAATATGGCGATGCAAATGCCTGAAATTTCTGCGAGTGTTGCTGACGGTCATAATCACAATCACGGCTCTGGTCATGACCACGATGGAATGCACATGCAATCGACGGGTTTTGGCGATACCAAATTGCATGCTCTTTATGCGATTTGCAAAACCAACAATCATCAGCTTATTGCATCGCTAGGGGCAAGTGTGCCTACAGGCAGCATCGCCTACCATGGTCACGATGACATGTATGCTGATAGTCGATTGCCATACGCCATGCAGCAAGGCAGCGGTTCGGTAGAGGCATTGCCTGGTATCACGTATTTGTATGCTCAAAGCAAATTTTCTGGTAGCGTGCAAGCCTTATACACTTGGCGAATAAATCAAAATAAAATTGGGTATCAATTGGGCAATGAAAGCATTGTCAATACTTGGCTAGCCTATAGGTTGTACAATAAATGGAGTACCTCTTTAAGAGGTGAATGGCTTAACATAGCTCCAATAAAAGATGCCGATATAGGACTTTATAAATTTATGGAACCGGCTGCAAATGCTAGTAATTACGGGGGCAATATTGCTACAGGCTACTTAGGTATTAATTTCTTTCTCAACAAACAACGCCTTTCTGTAGAAGCTGGGTTGCCCGTATTTCAAAAGTGGAACGGAGTACAAATGCACAGAACCTTTGCTATCACAGCGGGGTGGCAATTCTTATTTTAAAACATATTCAAACAAGTTAATCATGAAAAATTTATATTCAATTACTTTAATAATCTTCTGCATTGCCTTTACCCAATGCAAAACAAGGAACAATTCTGAAGCTATACAGCCTGCTTCCGATAAAGGGTTTCTTACGTTGCATCTTCACAGTGTGTTAGATTCTCTGGAAATAGAAACGCTAGATTCTGTCTATTCGCTAAGCGATGGGAAAAAAATCTCAGTTTCAAAAGCTGCACTTTATATTTCCAGCATTATGCTAGTAAAAGCCGATGGCAGTTTGCATCCAGTGGAGGGAAACCCTATATTGGTGACTACTGAAACAGAACTCTATAAAGTGGGCAAAGTGCCAGCGGGTAATTATTCCAGTATAAAATTTGATGTAGGCCTCAGTGTACCTGCCAATACTACTGCTCCTATCGCTAGCGACACTGTGCTGTACCAACCTGAAATGTGGTTTGGCAAGACTGTCAATGATGACGGATTTGTGTTTGTAAATTTTGCAGGCAAAGTTGGTTTCGCTGGCAAACCTATGCAGGATTTTAAATATCGTATAGGCACTAGGCGTAATATGAACACTCTTCAAACAGCCAGTCGCAGTTTTTCCATTATTCCTAATAACACATTTATTGTGCATCTTAATGTCAATTATGCAAAACTATTTTCAGGAATAGATATTTCGCAGAAAGAAAATTTGATGGTGACTACTCCATTAGATAATGCCTCGAGTTTAGCTCAAAAAATAGCTTCAAATATTTCAATGATGTTTGAATATGAAGAGTAAAATAATTTTTGCCACGAATATGCCTACACTAGGAGTAGGTATGTTCGTGGCGATTGTTTTTTTATTAAATTGAACCTTGCAAAAGCTTTAATTTGCAATTCAATTTTCCTTATGATTCTCATTCATCCTATCCAACATCCCAAGGCAAAGCAATACTTACATTTTATATCTCTATCATTCCTGATATACATCGCCTATACCTTGTTGTGGAGTGTCCCCCTCAATGGCTTAGGCATAATATTATTTGCCGTATCGGTATTGGTTACCAATGGTATAGTGGGCATGTATCAAAATTTCACTCGCCAGCAATTTTTCTTTATCCTGCTGTATTTGCTGCACGTGATAGGCTTGCTTTACACCAGCAACGTTGTTACTGGTGGCTTTGATCTAGAAAAAAAGTTATCACTGATTGTATTTCCATTATTTCTTGGGCGAATTTCTTTAACCCGTACTCAAGTTCATTATGTAATTTTTGCTTTTGTATTTTCTTGTTTTGCCATGCTTACTTATTTATTTGCCGTAGCGGGCATCAAGTTATATTTACTGAATACCAATAAATATTTTCTCATAAGTCGCCTTACTGGGCCTGTGGGTATTCACCGGGTATATTTTTCTATGTATTTGGTTTTCGCAATTGTTGCAAGTATTTATTTGATTAAGAATGAATTTTACAAATACAGGTATTTTCTTATTTTAGTTATACTACTTTTTAGCATTGGTATTTTTCTTATGTCGGCACGAATGTGTTTTCTCATTTATTTGATATTGGTAGCTAGGTATCTGTACTATTATTTCTTTGTAGAAAAGAAAATTTGGTTAGGTATTCTAGTTGTTGCTATAGCTGCTACTTCTATTGGCACTATAATTACCAATAAAACAATGATGGAAAAATTGACTCAAATATACAAGGGTTTAGATACAGGCAATAGTAAGAGAAACACGTCAAGTGCGAATCTTAGAGTAATTAAATGGGGTGCCGCAATAGAAGTATTTAAAAACAACTGGTCACTAGGCACTGGCACTGGCGATGGCAATGATGAATTGGTAAAAGAATACTACCGACGCAATTTTTATTGGGGAATAAAGGATAAATATAATGCCCACAATCAATATTTTGAAATCGCATTAGCATTGGGAGTCGTAGGATTGCTGGTATGGATACTGAACTTAGTTGTTCCTTTTTATTGGTCTATAAAGGCTAAAAAATATTTATATGCTGAATTTATATTGATTTTTGCACTCTGTTGCCTTACCGAATCTATGTTGAATGCCCAAAAAGGAGTAGTGTTTTATGCTTTCTTCAATAGCCTTTTTTTGTTCCAATTCTTGCCAGCTAAAGCTATTCCATCAAATTTTAAAGTAGCAGTAGCACAATAGGCAAATCAATCATTCTTGTGCAAAAGCATCCACAATTGTTGATGACAAGTAAACTAATAATGCACTGTCTAAAAAGATATCATCTAAAGCAACTTTACGCTTTTAGCCAAAGAATATGCCTCATTTATATGTGCTCTATCATAAAAAGAGGCTGCCGTATGAAACGGTAGCCTCTTTTTTATCCATGATGATAGTATAAAGTTTTTATTTATGGTGTGGTTTTAATAATGGGTGTTTGCCTTTAAACACTACATTTTTAGCTCCTACAATATATCTTACTTTTACTTGCAAAATGAAATAACCGTCTTTTTTGGTAGGGTTACCTCTTTGTTGCTTGTCGTAATCTTCATAATATGAATTTTGGGTGCCTTCGCCTTGTGCTTTCATAGAAGAAAGTCTCGCTGCAACTGGGTCTGTAAAACTTGCTCGGTCTGGATACTCTTTACTGCTTACATCATCCAAATTGTCGGTAAATGTTTTTCTGTAGCCAATTTCAAATATAAAATCATATTTAGGCTTCCATTTGTAGCGAATACCACCACCATAAGGAACAATCAATGCAATAGGGCTGTAAGGCGTAGCTTGTCCTTCTGTTTTTAGTGGTCTTAAAGCAACCCATTCTCCAGTTTTTGGGTCTTGACCTTTAGGATTAAAGTAAGTAGCTCCAATACCCACGAATACATAAGGCTGAATTTTTTTTCTCTTTCTATAATGTTTGGAATAAGAATATAAGTCATATTGCAATGCTGCATAGCCTTCTACATTGCCTGATCGAAAGTTTAAATTTCTTTGCTCATATACATCTTTAGAATATAGTCTATAATAAGCGAAATCAACCCTTGCCGAGATGTTGGGCATCAATCTGTAAATAGCACCAATGCCAAAATTAGGGCGAAACTGCATACAATCATACTTGTCGCAAAGGTCACCATAGTAACTTGAAATTCCCATTCCAACAGTATATTGTAACTTTTCATGTTTGGTAAAACCCTTAGATTTACCACGATTGAATTGTGCAGTAGCGCATTGTAGAGAAATGAATACCAAAAGACTGCTAAGTAAAAGTTTTGACCGCATTGTATATTATTGTTTATCGTAAGTCAGCATTGAAAATTTTCTATATACTCCAATACCAAATCTATGGATAATAAGTTTATTTTCAAAACTATCAAATTGTAAAAATAGAAACGAGTAAGAAATAGGTGATTTATACACTATTTTTCTGTTAAATATTTTTTAACATCCTCATTATTTGTAAAAAAATAAACATCCTTTTGACTTCCATAAATACATATATTTTATTCTTTTTACCGAATATGATTTTTTTAGTTAGTTTCTTTTTTTAATTTATCATAAACCTCTTTTAATTTCCACATGAAATTCCAATCCATCAATCCATATACAAACCAAGTATTTTCACAGCACGATTTGCATAATCAACAAGACGTGTCGTATCTACTTTCTAGAGCAAATACTGCTCACCATCATTGGTCGCAAACTAATATCGCTCATAGGGTTCAATGTTTATTGAAGTGCAGCGAAATTTTACTTTTACAGAAAAATGAACTAGCAGTTTTGATTACCCAAGAGATGGGTAAATTGATTGCTGAAAGCAAGGCAGAGATTGAGAAGTGTGCATTGTTATGTCGCTATTATGCAGAGCATATAGTACATTTCCTAACTTCTAAAAAACTTTATGCGGGAACTTCCTATAGCCATGAAATTCGATGGGATTCTTTAGGTGTTATTTTGGGCATTATGCCCTGGAATTATCCCTTTTGGCAAGTCTTTAGATTTGCTGTACCTACCGTGGTTGCTGGCAATGTGGTGGTAGTAAAACATGCCCATAACGTATGTGGGTGTGCCAAAGCTATTGAAGATATTTTTTTGCAATCAGGATTTGAATCAGGGGTATTTCAAAATTTATTTATAGAAACACAATCTATAGAAGAAGTAATTTCTAACCCAGTACTAAAGGCTGTTTCGCTAACTGGTAGCGAGCAAGCAGGTAAATCGGTAGCGGCATTGGCGGGAAAATACTTAAAAAAAACTGTGCTAGAGCTGGGTAGTAACGATGTATTTATAGTTTTAAACGATGCAGATATATATAATGCAGCAAAGGAAGCTACAAAGAGTAGGCTAGTCAATAATGGGCAAAGCTGTATAGGAGCGAAAAGATTTATTGTTGAATCAAGTATTTATGATGAATTTGTAAGCCAATTTGAAATGAATTTTTCAAAAATTAAGATGGGCGACCCTATGCAAAGCACTACTAGTTTGGGACCTTTGGCACGTGTAGATTTGTGCCAGCAGTTAAAAAAACAAGTAGATAACTCCATTGCACTTGGTGCTAAGGTCAAAAAATTTGATATAGAAAATAAACAAGGTGATGCTTTTATGAACCCTACCATTTTGTACGAAATACCTAAATTGTCCCCTGCTTATATCGAAGAGTTGTTTGGACCTGTTGCCTCTGTTTTTAAAGTAAAAAATACACAAGAAGCCTTAATTATAGCCAATGACAGCAGTTATGGATTGGGGGCTTCTTTATGGACTAATGATGAAAGTAATAAAAAACTTTTTAGTGAACAGTTGCAAGTGGGTGCTGTTTTCTTCAATGCTATGGTGCAGTCGCATCCCGCAATCTCTTTTGGTGGGGTCAAAAACGCTGGTTATGGTCGAGAATTGGGTGCATACGGATTGCAAGAATTTGTAAATATTAAAACCATAAAATATAATTTTTAAAAAAATGAAAAAACTATTTTCTAAAAATTCAATTATACTTTTTAGTACTTTTTTAGGCACAATAATTTTGGTTTCCTGTAGTCAAAATAATAACAATAGTGATGTTGCCAATGTGAAAGAGGTAACTAAGCTGGCTAAAGACTATCAAGCCTTGCAAGACAGTGTCGACTGGGCATGGCAAAAAATGATAAAAGCAGATGATCAAAAAATAAGCGACATTAAAAGGTTACTCGAAGAAGTATCTTATACCAAAAAATACAACTTATTTTTGCACGATTCTTTAATGCAACTGCAGCAACAATTAACTCTGAAAAGATATACCCAATTGTCTATGAAAAATTCTCAATTGATAGATAGCTATGATAGTGCTACAGATTCGCTGGTAAAGGGCGTATTTAGGTTAGTTAAATCGACTCCATCTATAGAGCAGTATCCTACAGCAATAAACCTGATGGGCGAAATAATAGATGCCGACAACCAAGTGGTGCTGTACCGTGTTAAATATGACAATTGGGCAAAAACATACAACGGATTTATGCAACAGCATAAAGCCAAATTGGCTAAAAAAAATATAGGTAAGCCAGTAGTAGAAAAATACGCATTATTTACATTGAGCAATTAATACATGATTAAAAATTGGATAAACGCATTTCGCCTTCGCACGCTACCACTAGCACTATCTAGCATAGCACTAGGTAGCTTTTTGGCAGCAGCAAATGGTTCTTTTCAAATGCAAATAGGGTTACTTGCGGTATGCACTACGGTATTTTTGCAAGTACTTTCTAATTTAGCAAATGATCTTGGCGATACCATGAATGGTGCCGACCACGAGGGTAGGGTAGGCCCTGCTAGAGCGGTACAATCTGGAGTTATTAGCCTTAAAGCCATGACTATCGCAGTAGTAGTTTTTGCGATTTGTTCTTTTGTATCTGGATTAGGCTTGTTGTATGTGAGCATAGGTATTTTAAATTTAAAATTTCTTTTCTTTTTACTTTTAGGTTTACTCTGCATTGCAGCAGCAATAAAGTACACAGCGGGTGGCAAGCCCTACGGCTATTCTGGATGGGGCGATGTTTCTGTATTTTTATTTTTTGGTTTGGTAGGGGTATGCGGTACATATTATTTATATGCAGGAAATGTTCATACTGCTGTGCTGTTGCCAGCCACTACTTGTGGTTTGTTTGCTACAGCAGTACTTAACCTAAACAATATGCGAGATGTTATTTCAGACAAACTGGTAGGCAAAAATACCATTCCTGTTCGTATAGGTTTGAAAAATGCCAAACGATATCATACTGCATTGATAGTACTGGCATGGGTTGTAGCGATTGTTTACAGTAGTATGGCTCATTCTACTTTATATATTTATTTGTTTTTATTGCTGTTGCCTTTTTCTGTTTCTAATATGTTGCAAATTCTTAAAAAAGAAGGTGCACAATTAGATCCCTATTTAAAAAAAACGGCACTCACAACCCTCTTTTTTGTACTACTTTGGGGCATAGGAATGAATTGGTAACAGCTAGATAATACTTGCTAGCCAATGCTGTGGAAAAGTTGATTTCGTGGTTTCATTTTTACAATTTTTAAAAGTCTATTTTTGATTTTAAGATAGCTAAAAATTGGAAAGTAATCATGCACCTAAAAACGGTAATAGTAACAGGAGACCTCAATGCAATAGGGATAAGAACGGTTCAAGAATTTGCAAATGCCGGGGCTACAGTAGTGATATGGAGTGACGAACTGACCGCCGAAAATGCTACCAAATTACATGAAATAAATATTGCTAACTATGAATTTTATAAAGTTGATGTTGCCGACTTTAAACAAGTAGAGCAGGCGGCTCAGTATATTTTTAATAAGTATAAAACAATAGACATACTGATTAGTAATGCCAATACCGACAAGGACACAAGCAATACTGGGGTGGGAGAGGAGCAATGGGAAAAAGTCATAGACATTAACCTTACGGCTGTTTTTAATTGTATCAAAGTGGTGGCTCCTTATATGGTGAAAAATAAGTATGGACGAATTATCAATGCAGCGTCTATGGCAAATATTTACCACAATTTAGAACAAACCAACTACGATGCTACCAAGTCTGGTTTGTATGGTATTACTAGGGTTTGGGCTAGAGAACTTACCAAACATGGTATCACGGTTAATGCTGTTTGCTCTGGATTTATAGAACCAAATGCTAGTACAAAAATTACCAAAGAAAAATTGAACAGTTTGCGTGAAAAAATTCCTGCCAATAGGCTAGGAAAGCCCGAAGAGATAGTAAATGTTTATAAATTTTTAGCTTCCGACGATGCCTCTTACATAAGCGGTGCAGTGCTAAATGTAGATGGTGGATATTTTGCATAAACCTAAAATACGATGGAAATGAAATGTCTTATTATAGATACCATGCACGAGAGTCTGCTGCCATTGCTTACAGTAATAGGAGTTCAAGGTGATTATTGCCCTGAAATTTCTCCAATAGAAGTTTTGGAAAAAATCGCAGCTTATGAGGGTATTATTGTGCGAAGTAAAATGAATTTGGATAATCATTTTTTTGAAGCAGCTACCGCACTCAAGTTCGTTGCTAGAGCTGGTGCAGGCATGGATAAGATAGATGTTGAAGCAGCAAATAGAAAAGGTGTAGTTCTGCTCAATGCCCCCGAAGGCAATGCCAATGCACTTGCCGAGCATGCCTTGGGAATGTTGTTGTCCATTTTGAATCATATTACTACCGCCAACACCGAGGTGAAACATAAACTTTGGCGACGTGAAGCCAATAGAGGTCACGAACTTTCAGCAAAGTGCGTAGGAATTATTGGCTACGGACACATGGGGCAAGCCTTTGCACGTAAGCTGTCTTTGATGGGATGCAAAGTAGTAGCTTATGACAAATACAAGACTAATTTTGCTGATGAATATGTAGAAGAAGTAACACTAGAAAATTTGCTTGTAAAAGCAAATATAGTAAGCGTACATGTGCCGCTAGATGGTGGTAACAAGCATTTTATAAATCATGCTTTTTTTGAAAAATTGACTCATTCTATATGGTTTGTAAATACCTCTCGTGGCGAGGTAGTAGATACTGCCGCACTTATCCATGCGATTGATAGCGGCAAAGTTAGGGCAGCCGCATTGGATGTATTGGAAAATGAAAAACTAGATACCCTTACCCCACAGCAATACTATGATTTTGAGCAGTTGGTAAAGTTGCCCAATGTGCTGCTTACCCCTCACGTGGGGGGGTGGACGTTTGAATCGTATCAAAAAATCAATCAGGTGCTGGTAAATAAAATCCTGCAATTCAAATTATCCAAATCTTAAAAATCGTTTTGCAATAGAAGTTTGCAAACCCAGCTAGAAATATTAAATTTGTATAAATGTAGAAACGGTTGCGAGGCCGTTTCTTTTTATTTATAAGAAAACGAAAATCATGAGTTTTACATATTACACAGAAGAAGGCTTGAAAAAACTCAAAGACGAGTTGCAATATCTCAAGACCAAAGGAAGGTCAGAAATGGCAAAACAAATAGCGGAAGCAAGAGATAAAGGCGATTTGAGTGAAAATGCCGAATACGATGCCGCCAAAGATGCACAAGGATTACTTGAGCTGAAAATTTCTAAACTAGGCGAGGTATTGTCGAGTGCTCGTGTACTGGACGAGTCTAACATAGATATCTCTAAGGTGTCGATACTTTCGAAAGTTAAAATTAAAAATACAAAGAATGGTGCTACCCTTACCTATACGTTGGTAAGTGAAGAAGAAGCTGATTTAAAAGCAGGTAGAATATCAGTGAAATCTCCAATAGGCAAAGGATTACTAGGTAAAAAAGCAGGTGAAAAAGCCACTATCGATGCGCCAGCGGGAAAAATGGAATTTGAAATTATTGAAATATCGAGATAGTGGCCAGTATATTTAGTAAAATCATATCTAAAGAAATACCAGCATACATCATTGCGGAAGATGAAAATTACATTGCTTTTTTAGATGTATTTCCTTTGGTCATTGGTCACGCATTGGTAGTTCCCAAACAAGAAGTAGATTACATATTTGACATAGACGACCAGCCTCTTTCAGGTCTATTCGTTTTTTCAAAAAAGATTGCCAAAGCTTTAGAGAAAGCAATTCCTTGCAAAAGGATAGGTATTGCTGTGATAGGGCTAGAAGTAGCCCATGCCCATATTCATTTAGTGCCTTTGCAATCGGTCAATGATATTAATTTTACCCAAACCAAAATTACTGTTGCACCAGATGTTATGCTGGCAACATTGGCAAGTATTAAAGCACAGTTATAATTCAGTTTTTTAATTCCCTTTTTTTGTCAATATTTTTTCTTGTATTTGAATTCATTATTTGGCATATTAAAGTTCACCATTATTACCACCACAATGAGAGTAGTTTCAGAAACCCCCATGGCAGAGTTTAAGCTCACGGTTTACTCTTGGAACAATAAATATTTGCTTAAATACGAAAGAGGAATGTACGAGCAAACCTACAAAGTAAGCGAATTTGACGTAAGCGGCGATACAGACATTATGACTATAGCCAACGACCCAGCTTTTGTAAAAGAAGTGATAGATAAATTTAAAAATATGAATACCCACCTAAATGAAGCCCTGAATAGGGTATAATCGTTTTTGTTAACTTGAGATCAAATAGAATTATATCTATCAGTATTTTTTTTAAATTTATTAACTTCATTTTTATATTTTAAATCATTTGTATTTAAGTCTTTAATTTACTGTTGAGCTTGCATAATCTTTAATAATCAGATTGATAAATAATGTAATTTTTTTGAAATCAATTATCGCAATCAGTGACATGATACATTACAAGAATTATATTTGATTATCATTTAATTAAATCATCATTATTTCCATTTTTCTATCACAAACTTGGATAAATCGATTCTTTTGTCGGAAAATCCTATGCTTAGCTTATTTGAAAAAATACGCTACAAAGCATTAAATTCATCTAATTGGTAAATTAGAAATAAATTATATAACTATTCCATTATAACTATTCCAATATTAAATGTAAATCGCTGATAATTTTTTTGTAAAATGTACTAAAATATTAAAATAGTTATATAAATAACGCAGAAATAGTCAATTTTAAATAAAATAATACAAATTTTTTGCAAAATGTATTGCAGATTAAAAAAAAGCAATTACATTTGTATATATCAAAGAAAAAAACAAAAACGAAAATGAAAAATCTATTCACTTATACTCTAGCATTGGTAATAATGACGAGTATCACATTTGCAGCGAAAGCGGAAACTGCAAAAGAAATTTTAAGAAGAAAAATGAAAACTGAAGCATTGAGTTTTTTCAATGCACGTCAGTATGACAAAGCATTGAACCTATATTTGCAACTTTCAACTGAGCAAATAGAAAAGGGTCAAATTGATTATATGATAGGTATGTGCTATTTGAGCACTAATGACAAAAATAAAGCGCTTCCTTACTTACTTTCTGCCGAATCTAGCAACGAAAATACGTTTGTGTTGAATTACTATTTAGGTAAAGCATATTACAACGTAGGCGACTATTCAAGAGCAATCAATTATCTAAGTACTTATTTAGTAAATTTGGATGAATGCAAAGGTTTGAAATTTAAAAATGTAAAAAATGTTGCTGATAATCATAAAGTACATTTTGAAAAATCGAAAAAAGATGTTTCTAAATTGATAGAAATTTGTAAAGCCAAATTGATAGATACTAAAGGGACTCAAGAAGCCTCTAAAGCAAATACTTCAGAAGGCAATATTTACAAAGACTTAACTTCAGAAGAATTGCAAGCTGTACCTGCGGCCAAATAATTTTACAAACTTTAATCATTTTTTTAAAGCCCTGCAAGATTCGTTTTGTAGGGCTTTTTTGTATATCTTACGCTAGTAAGAAACTACAGATAGCGTGTTGTGGCAATTTTACGATGGCAGATTGTCTCTGCTGTCTATATATTGATTTTGAAAATCAATCAATTCTTGGTTTACAATGATGTCGTGCGGCAACAAAGCCCTACTCATACTGATACCACTCAGCTTGCGACATCTACTAAGGGCTACATATACCTGACCACTGGCAAAAGTGCGCTGCCCCCAATCTATTTTTATTTTATCAAAAGTAAGGCCTTGACTTTTGTGTATGGTAATGGCCCAGGCAAGCCGCAATGGAAACTGAGTATAGCCGCCCAATATTTTAGTTTCTATTTTGCGGGTGTAGGCATTGTATTGATAGGTAATATTTTCCCAAGTAAATTGTCCTATTTCGTGTTCTTCACCATTTTGCAAACGAATTTTGATAGAATCTTTGGTCAATGCACATACCTTGGCAAGGGTACCATTTACCCACCTGCCATGTATATCGTTGCGTAGCAGCATCACTTGGGCATCTACTTTTAGTTTTAATGTTTCAGGGGCTGGTATGCGGTAGGCACTCATATTAAATTCGCCAGAAACTATTGCTGTATAGCTATACTGTACCGATTCTATAATGTCTAGCACAAAATTATTGGTATGCTCGGCCTCGTAATTTGTGGTTTTCAGCACTATGGTGGTATCTTCGAGTAGTTGCGAGGCCAGTATAGGCGTATCTTCTACTGTTGTATTTATTTTTTCAAAGTCTTCGTTGTTAAGGTTGTTCACTCTTATTTTATCTAGCAAAGCTAAAAATGGCAAATCGTCTTTTTGGCGGTACACCTTTCGCAACTCAACAATGGCTGGCATAGATTGAGAAAGAAATGCCTGTGACTTGAAAAAATAGACACTTTCGTAATATTGAAGTAAAATATCTTTTGTGCCATCTCTATCCTCTGTTACAGGCTCTAGTTGAAATATATCGCCAATAAGAATTACCTGTTTGCCTCCAAATGGCAAGTTAGGCTTGCCACCATTTTTCCGTAGCGAGGCGTCTATGGCATCTAGCACATCTACCCGCACCATAGATATTTCGTCTATTACTAGCGTATCCATTTCTTTGATTAATTTTTGTTTGGCAAAATTTAATTTGGGAATGTCGTCGTCGTCTGGTAATAGTGGGCGAAGGGGAAGTCTAAAAAATGAATGTATGGTGACGCCACCCACGTTTAGTGCAGCAATGCCTGTGGGGGCTACTACGATAAAGTTTTTTTCTATATTGCTGGTAATGTATTTGAGAAATGTAGATTTGCCTGTACCTGCCCTGCCTGTAAGAAAAAAA
>JAAFID010000008.1 GCA_013297765.1 Cytophagales bacterium
TCGCAATTAGACGAGCCCAGTTTTGCAATTGCGAAACAAGTTGTTTCGCAATTGCAAATTTCTAATAATGAGTTGTTTTTTAGTATTCCTTGGGGACATCATTTACTTATTGTAAGAAAAATAAAGACCAAATCAGAAGCCTGTTTTTATATCGAAAAAACGGTAGAAAACAATTGGAGCCGAGCAGTGCTTGAATACCAAATAGAGACCAACCTGTTTAAAAGACAAGGAAGTGCCATTACCAATTTTAAAAACGTATTGCCCGAAACGCAAGGCGATTTGGCTAATGCTTTGCTCAAAGACCCGTATCATTTTGAATTTTTAACCCTTTCTGAAAAAGCTAAGGAAAAAGATTTGGAGCAAAAACTGGTACAAGATATTTCGAAGTTTTTGCTAGAATTGGGCAAAGGTTTTGCCTACATGGGGCAGCAATATTTACTCAAAATTGGCACGAAAGAATACCGTACCGATTTACTTTTTTATCACACCAAACTCAAATGTTACATTGTGATAGAACTAAAATATCAAGAGTTTGAACCCGAATTTATAGGCAAGCTAAACTTTTATATTTCAGCCATCAACGAACTGGTAAAAGACGCAACCGACAATCCTACCATTGGTATTTTACTTTGTAAAAATAAGGACAATTACGAGGTAGAATTTGCCCTCAAAGATATAAATAAACCCATAGGCGTAAGCGAATACCGCTATACCGAACTGCCTGAAAATATCAAATTGGGCTTGCCAACGATGGAGCAACTTACCCAGCAATTAAAAAACATAGCAACTGACCATCTGTAATGGAAAAAAAACCGCCCAAAAGTGGCTCAAAAATCGTACACCTGAATTTGACGATATTTTTCACTATCACAAAAACATCCTTGTACTTTCAGAGTTTTACGCAAAATTAGAAGTAGCTAAATAAAATGATAAAATTCTGAAAATGTAAAATATATCACATTTGGTTTTATCTAAATATAAGATGTAAATACCCAAAATTATATCCTCATTATGCCATCAACTCACCATGTACTAGGGCTGATGTCGGGTACTTCGCTCGACGGGCTAGACCTTGCTTATTGCAGTTTTTCTAAAACTGAAGAAGGCAAATGGAGTTACCAAATATTGTCAGCAACTACTGTGGCTTACAGCAATGATGTTAAAACCAAACTAAAATCACTGCCCCATTTAGCTGCAATAGAATTGCTGAAAGCGAGTAATTGGTTTGGCGATTTGTGCGGCAATGAGGCGAACGATTTTTTAGACCAATACTCTGCTAAGGTTGATTTTATTGCTTCGCACGGCCATACTGTATTTCACAATCCTGCCGATGGATATACGTTGCAAATAGGTAGCGGAGCGAATATTCATGCAAAAACGGGATTGTCTGTAGTTTGCGATTTCCGAACGGTAGATGTAGCGCTTGGCGGTCAAGGAGCACCGCTAGTGCCTGTGGGGGACAAGTTGCTGTTTCACGAATATACTTTTTGCCTCAACCTTGGGGGCATTGCCAACATTTCTTTCGAAGAGAATGATAATCGCATTGCTTTTGACATTTGCCCTGTAAACATAGTGTTAAATGCCTTTGCCGAAAAATTTAATTCTTCACTTGCTTACGATGCCAATGGCGATATAGCCCGCAGTGGTGTGGTAATTGATACCTTATTAAAAGCATTGAACAATTTGAGTTTTTATGACCAACCCTATCCCAAATCGTTGGGCAAAGAATGGGTCGATGCAACCATATTTCCACTATTAGCTTCCTATAGTTCACATACCATTCCCGATTTGTTGTGTACTTTTTGCCATCATATCGCTATGCAAATAGCGAGTGTTGCTAAGGCTTTTTGCAATAGAAATGATTTGAGTAATGCTTCTTTGCTCGTTACAGGCGGTGGGGCTTTCAACGGCTTTTTATTGCAATTACTTCAGCAGTATTTGGGCGAAACTGTAAAAATTATTATTCCCGACGAGCAAACCATTTCTTTCAAAGAAGCCTTAATTTTTGCTTTCTTAGGTGTGTTGCGTATGGAATCTGAAAACAATAGCTTGGCCAGCGTAACTGGTGCAAGTAGAGATAGTATAGGTGGTGCAGTGTATGGAAATTTGAAAAAATAGAATGAGTATTCACTAGCATATTTTTCAATATATTTCTTAAAGAAAACTTTTTCTTAATCCCCATCACTGCCGCACCTACTAGCTGCTGGTTATTGACTTTTATCTCTTATCTCTTATCTTCTAGGTTTCGCATTGTAGCCAAATGATATACCGAACCTCATACCATTTTTGGTGGGAATAAAAAATGCGTTGATAGGAATGTTCATTTTGCCTGATTTTATCGTTTTGCCCGCTGCTATTACAAAATGGGAAGTAAACTTTATATCGCCACGGCTATCGCTTCGGGTTTCGGTGGGTGGTGGCGTTAGGTTTGGATTTGCTTTTGTCCAATCTTCTTTTAATTGCCAACTTCCATTGCTATCTATAAAGCCTTTAGCTTTATGATCAATACTAAACGAAGGGCCAAAGGCAAATTCCCAACCACTTACATTGCTACGCAATCCATTGAGGATACTTATACTGGGCAAAAATTTGCCTTGATCTAAACCTGTAATCATCGGGATAAATTCAAGTAGTGCCTGAAAATTTCCTTCATTTAGATATTGTTTTTCAAACTGATACCCAAATTGAAACATGACAGGAAAAGCGTCATAGCCACCAGCTTCAGTTTTGCGTAGCAATAGCTCTGCTTGTGCACCAGTAAAAGCAATGCAACCCATTCTAGGGCCACTTAGGTGCAGTATATCTTGTTGCGGCGTATTTACGGTGCTGGCAAATGTATTTTTTTTGGTCAATTTGTCGAGTAATATTGCATCTTCTTTTTTGCCAAACATGCGGCGTAGGGTAACGCCTACCATCGTTTGGAGTTCTTCTTGCAGGTCTAGAAACTCTATAATTTCGGTATGCTGCACTTCCTCTTTTTTTACATCAATCATTTTGAGGGTTACTACTATGCTTTTGCTTAGTATTTCAGCACTACCCGTTAGCATCAAATCGGCATTGATGATTTTGCCCACTTCAATAAGACATATTTTGCCGTAGCAGTTGTTGGTATTTAATTTGTTTTTTTCAATCACATAGTTCACGTCATATTTATCCATTACTTCAAACGTGTCTAGCTTGTCTAGCTCGGTTCGTACCAAACTGCCCATTTGCACAGGGTCTAGGGTTATTCCCTTGGTATCAATGTTTAATACAGTTACTTTACTTCTTTGAGCTATAGCTACACTGGCCATTGAACCCATAATTAAAAATGCGAATACTAGCTTTTTCATAAAATTTATTTTTTAAAGATTTATTCAAAAGTATAGGGCATTTGCAAAGCAATGAAATTGATTTGGGAGGCAGGTATTCAATAGTATGGCATGTTTTGCAAAAAATGACCAATAATTTTAACCCCTATTTTGATTTGTGCAAAAAATGCAACTTGAAAATTTCGTTTGGTATTTTTTGCAAATAATACTTCACAACATTATAAAAGCGTGCAAAACAAAAGCTATAAAAAATGCACCATCAATTTCTGAAAAAAATAAAAAGGCCACAAATACGCTATAAAAATGTATTTGTGGCTCATAAAAAATATTTTAGAAGCTCAACAATGCTCAAATTTATTATTTTTTAGCAATAACTACTCCTTTAATATTTAGATTTACAGGCCCACCGTCAATATTGGCAGTTACCGTTACATTTCTATTAAATTCTCCCACTTTTGATGCATCGTAGGTAGCTTTCACCCATCCTGTTTTGCCAGGCGGTATAGGAGTAGGGATAAATTCTGCCTTAGTACATTCGCAAGACCCTTTTGCTTGAGTTATTACTAGAGGAGCATTGCCAGTATTGGTAAATGTGAAAGTAAATGTTTGTGGTTTATTTTGAGTCATTTTGCCAAAGTCGTGCAACGTAGTATTCCATTTAAAATTCGGTGCTTTGGTGTACATGTCGTTTTCGTTGCCTCCGCTTAGGTTTATTTGAGCTTGACTTTTAGTGTGATACATAGATAAAAATACAACCAAAGCAATAGCAATGCCTTTTTGAATGTGAGCAATTTGTGGTTTCATATAATAAAAGAGTTTAAGTATGATATTATTGTTGCACTTTGTCGCAAACCGTGCCAGTTTGTATTTTTCCGTACAAATATATTATATTTTTTTACCTCAATAAAGTCTCTTTGAAAGTATAATATTTAATTATTCTTATAAAATATAGTATTCTAAATAAAATTAATTGAAAGGTAATATTTGTAAAAAAATATTTTTTAAGTCATGTTTAATGTATTTTTAATGCATTTATGGTTTAAAATTTACTTTTATCTAAAATTTAAGTTAAAAATTTAGGCTGTTTGTTAAAAAATATTTATGTTTGAATTAATATTGAATTGAGAAATAACTTAACCATTATATCACTCTATCAATATTTTTAAATAACTCACTAAATACTAACATTTATGACACAAAAACTCTCGATTGTACCATTCATTGTTTTGGCGGTAATTACTGGCGTTGCCTTTTGGCTCTCTACGAGCGTTCCGGGGCCTATTGTTACAGAAGGCATAAATTCAGGCGACGTTGCTTGGATGCTTACCTCATCAGCATTGGTACTGATTATGACACCAGGTTTGGCTTTATTTTATGGAGGCATGGTAAACCCAAAAAACGTAATTTCTACTATGCTACAAAGCTTTGTATGTATGGGAATTATGAGTATTCTTTGGGTTACTGTAGGTTTTAGCTTAGCATTTGGCGACCCACTGATAACTACTTCTAATGGTAGTTTCCTCGGCGACCCTACCACTTTTTTTATGTTTAAAGGCGTATTAGATGGCAAGCCTTGGCCATTGGCAGCAACAATTCCTTTAGCTTTGTTTGCTTTCTTTCAACTAAAATTTGCGGTAATCACTCCAGCACTTATCACTGGTTCATTCTCAGAAAGAATTAAATTTACTTCTTACATCTTATTCATCTGTTTGTTCAGTATTTTCATTTATGCACCTATTGCACATTGGACCTGGCATCCAGAAGGTTTCCTTTTCAAAATGGGCGTATTAGATTTTGCAGGTGGTACAGTAGTACACATTTCTGCGGGTTGTGCAGCATTAGCAGCAGCTATTTATTTAGGTAAAAGAAGTGGCGATTCTCACCCAACGCCTGCAAATATTCCTTTTGTATTGTTAGGTACTGGTTTGCTATGGTTTGGTTGGTTTGGTTTCAATGCAGGTTCGGCAGTAGGTGCTGGTACATTGGCAGTATCTGCTTTTGCAACAACCAATACAGCGGCAGCAGCAGCAGGTTTGGCATGGATGTTTTTCGATGCAGCTAGAGGCAAAAAACCCTCGGCTCTTGGTTTTGCCATTGGTGCAGTAGTAGGTTTAGTAGCCATTACTCCAGCAGCAGGTTTTGTAAGTATTCCAGCAAGTATATTTATAGGTACTGTAGCTTCTATCATTTCTAATATGGTTGTAGGTTGGAGAGCAAAATCTGGTTTAGACGATACTTTGGATGTGTTTCCTTGCCATGGTGTAGGTGGAATAGTAGGTATGATTATGACTGGTATTTTTGCTAACGGTGCAATCAATGGTGTAGTAACAATGGAAGGTGCTCTAGGCAATGGATTACTTTTTGGTGACACTGCTTTGTTTTTAGCACACATGAAAGCATTGGTTATTGTAGTCGCATTCTCTTTTTTAGGGTCTTATGCTTTACTTTACATCACTAACTTTATATCTCCACTACGTGTAAGTGAAGAAGAAGAAAAAATGGGATTGGATTTATCTCAACACGAAGAAAAAATGCTTATCAATTCATTGCTTACAAAGGAAGGAATTGTAAAATAATTTTTTTTTAATCATTTTTTTTTTAAGACTGTTCTGCCTATTAGAACAGTCTTTTTTATTTTTATAATCTTTAATTATTGCTATTTTTGAACTACTTATTTTTTTTATTCTACCAATGAAATACAGTGTTGTGTTTTTGCTATGTTTAAGTTTCTGTCATCTATACAGTCAGCAAGCACCTACGTATGCCCAGTACCCATATCATCAGTTATTGATCAACCCAGCCGTAGCAGGTAGCGACAAAGGGATAGTACTTTCGATTTCGCAACGTAAGCAATGGCAATCAGTAGAAGGTGCACCTACCACACAAGCATTTAGTTTACATGCCCCCATAGTTCATAAAAGCATTGGTATAGGCACATTTGTGGTAAATGAACGTGCAGGTATGCTACAACAGTTGTATTTAGGTACCTGTTATGCTTATAAAATTAATTTGCTTTCTGGGGTATTTTCTTTTGGCATAAAAGCAGGAGCTATTCAGGTAGGCATTAATCCTTCAAACATAGATCCTAAAGATATTGACGACAACTCTTTGCTTGTGGCTAATACCAAAATTTGGTTATTAGATATGGGTGCAGGAGTTTATTATCAATCTTCAAGGCTTACTTTGTCTATTTCGTCGCAACATTTGAATCCTTCAAAAAACAATATTGGAAACGGTGTATATACTAATTTTACATTGAACAATATTTCTTATCTGCTGGCTACTTATACTTTGCCATTGACTACTGATTTCTCTTTAATGCCTGCTGTAAATGTTAGGCATACCCTTCAAGCAACTACTCAATACGATATTGGCTTGTATGCCAAGGAAAAACATTCTTGCAGTATGGGAGTGAATTATAGAAATCAAGCAGTATGGAGTTTTCAATTAATGCTAAACTCTGCTTTGTTTTTCCCTAAAATAAAAGACCAATGGTCTATTGGATACGCTTATGATTATGCTACAAGTGGTCTTACCAATACCAATGTATTGGGTAATGAACTATTACTGATTTACAAAATAGCACCAAAGAAAAGATTTTCTACTTTGGAAAAACAATTGCCTCATGTTTCGCCAAAGTTTTTTTAACCTAATTTTAAGTATTGTTGCTTGGTTGCTTTGCTCGATATGCACTGCCCAACAATACGTAGTGCAAGGCCTGCAAGTAGCCGATATGGAATTTGAAAAAAAGCATTTTGCAAAAGCACTTGAAACCTATCAATTTTATAACAGTCGAGGCGTTGAAGATGCTCGATTGAATATACAAATAGCTCGTTGTCATCATCAACTTAGAAATTTTGAAAGTGCAATAGCATATTTTGAAAACGCATTAGCCTCAAATCAGTCGGCACTAGAAATAGAGCAAGAGTACATTAGGTGCCTCATGGCGAATGAACAATATCAAAAAGCCAAGCAGAGATTGGCTTTACAACCAACAGACACTTTAAATGCTAACCTTATTGCCTCCTGCGACTCCGCAATCATTTGGAAAAATAATCCTACCTGTCAAGTTGTAAACTTATCAGCAGTAAATTCTATTTATTCAGAAATGGCTCCTGCACCATATAAAGATGGAATTGTTTTTTGTACTAATAGAACAGGTGTTTCCATACAAAAACAATCAGAAAGAGACGGCCTGCCGCTTTATGATTTGTACACGACAACGCCTAATGAAAAAGGGCTGTGGGCTAAGCCTGCTTTATTTTCCAGTAAACTAAATTCAAGTCAGAACGAAGGGCCTTTATGCTTTAACCATACTGGAGATACGGTGTATTTTTCTAGAAATTACGAATCAAGTTCCCAATCTCATTTGAAAATGTATCGCTCAACAAAAGTTGGAAATAGATGGAGCAAGCCACAAAGTTTTATGCTCAATGATACCTCGGCTTCTTTTGCCCATCCCAGTATTTCGACCGATGGTAAATTGTTTTTCTTTACTTCAAACATGAAAGGTGGCTTTGGCGGAACTGATATTTATGTATGTGTTTTAATCGACAGCAGTTGGAGTATGCCCATTAATCTGGGAAGTGCCATTAACACTGCTGGTAATGAAATATTTCCTAGTGTAAATCTAGAGGGCAACCTCCACTTTGCCTCCGACGGGCATATAGGCATGGGTGGTTTTGATGTATATATTTCTAAGCAAATAAATGGCGAATGGCAAAGTGCCGAAAACTTGAAATCGCCTATCAACAGTAGTGCCGATGATTTTGGATATGTGAAATCGCAAACTGGGAAAGCGTATTTTACCTCCAATAGAATAGGAGGGAAGGGCGATGATGATATTTATGAAGTACTTTTTTTTAAGTAATATTTAAAACATGATCAATTTCAGATGAATACCTACTTTACACTTTTGAAATACGAATGGTTCTCTGCCCTTCGCAGCCCTATGTGGGCAAAAAATTTGATATCCTTGTTGATGAATTTCCTAGGATTTGCCATGTTTCTTATCATAGTGCCTATGACGGGGTATTATTTTGGCGACATATTATTTACTCTACGCCCTGGGGCTATGCCTTATATGACTGTTGCCGGGTACTTGCCCCAGTACTTTATTACCACTACAGTTTTTTTGGCCTTGAGCCTAAATGCCACTACTGATATTCCTACACTTTACCTCATCATGCCAAAAATGCGGAGCAAAGTGGTGTGGTACTTACTGTCAAAGTCATTGCTACATGGGCTGCAACGGTTGTTTATTTTGTTTTTTTTGCCATTTGCTTGGCATTACATATTGCCCCAATATGGCTTGCTAAAAACGCTTTTTGTTATTTTCGGCTATTTGCAAATACACCTAATCACTACATTGCTGGTGCTGCTGCTCAAAAATATGGCGGTAAAAAGTTGGCTCATAAGTTTAGGAGCTATTATAGTATTGATTGTATTGACAGTGCTGAACAAGCTGGGCTACTTAGATACTGAATCTATTGGGTGGTATGTAATGGAAAAATTGGTTTCTATCAATATCGTATTTCATGCGACATTGTATCTCACCTTTTTTTTATTGATGGAGAAAAATTTTACGCTCTTGTCTCAGTCTTTTACCGCTGATTTTACTGCTACTAAAAAAGTGGGAAATGAGGGTTGGTTCAGTGATTTGATTTTACACAAATTGCCCATTAACTGGCTTTACCTGTTTCGCTTGATAGGCTACGACAATTTGAAAAGACCAAGTTTTATCATTGCACTACTTGCCCATACTATATTTATGGGATTGTTTGTATTTGTGCCTACTATGTTTGCCAATACTTTAAATATGTTGATGTATTTTCAAATGCTGGCTAGTTCATTAGTCGTCAATGTACTTCCTGCATTTTTTACTTTTTCCAGCAGTTATATGGACGGTTTGGCAACACGCAAAATCAACCTTGCTCAATTGCTGATATTACATTACCGAATGATTGTTGGAATATATTTTATGCTGCTTATTTGTTGGCTGCCTTTGCTGTATTGGAAAACAGATAGTTTAGGTTTGATATTGGCACTTAGTTTATTTCATGCTGGGTTTACTGCTTGTGTATATATCCTTAATGCCTATTTTTTTGCGGGCAGGGTAGAGCTAGGCAATAAAAAAGCAAATGCGAGGGGAGGCAAACTGATGGGTGGTAGCATTGCCGCTTTGCTTGGAATATGGGGATTAACCATGTTTATCTATGCCGTAATAGGCACAGTATTAGGAAAACCAACTGCACTTATCATTATGGGAAGCATTGGTTTATTTTTTATAGCCACACATTCAGTATGGCTTAAAGAAATCATGCTCCACTTTGACAAAAACAAATACCAAAAGCTAGCAACGTATAGGGCGAAGTAAGTGGTAAAATTATGCTCTACCCAATCTTCTTATGTGTGCCAAATGAGAGCCAAACGCAGATACGATGGAAGGGTATTCAATATAAGGCACGTTGAATTGAGCACAAGTTTCCTTGAGCATTTTGTTAATTTGGGGATAGTGTACGTGGCTTATTTTTGGAAATAAATGGTGCTCAACTTGAAAGTTTAACCCACCGAGCAACCAAGAAACTACGCTACTTTTTGTTGCAAAATTTGCAGTAGTGCTCACTTGGTGCAACGCCCATTCTTGATTTATTTTTGAATGTTCATCAGGGGTTGGGAATTGAGTATCCTCAACTACGTGTGCCATTTGGAATACTATACTTATGGCCAAGCCACATACAAATACCACAATAGAAAATCCCACAAAAGCTTTTAGCAAACCAACCATAAAAATTGGGATAACTATATATACTACCACATACATTATTTTTGTGACCCAAAATATGACGTGTTCTTTGAAATTGAAAGTATTGGCGGTTTTCAATTGACCTATTTTTCCTGTAAAATATTTTACAAAATCTTCCATAAAAATCCACACTACATAAGAAATACCGTAAAGTATGACCCAATAAATATGCTGAAAACGATGAAACCAATACCTTGGCTGAGCCTCGTTGGTACGCATATAAGGCAATATATCAATATCACTATCCATGCCTTCAATGTTGGTATAGGTATGGTGATTGATGTTGTGCTTGATTTTCCAAAAATGAATATTACCGCCCAAGATATTTAAAAAATGCCCAGAAGTTTCGTTTAACCAAGTATGTTTTGAAAAGCTATTGTGGCCACCTTCGTGCATTACATTAAACCCTATTACCCCTAGATTAATACCTAGTGCACAACATAGAAATATAGATAGAGCCACAGGAGGCGTAAAAAAAACCAGCCATACATACAGCCCAATAGCAGTGCCTACTTGAATGGCACTTTTGATATATAATTTTCTATTTCCAGAGGTGTGAATTTTATTATCTGAAAAATACAAATCAACTTTTGACTTTAAAGATTTGAAAAATAGATTTTGTTTGTTGTTAAACGATACTTTAGACATATAAATATTTCTTGAAATAATATGGGGCAAAGGAAATACCTTAAATAAATAAGGATTTTAAAGTAGAAAGAGGAGGAGGGTAATGTAAACTCGTCCTGTAATAGGTAAACTAAGGTGTCTTCGACAAAGTTTCAAAGACTGTACCTATAACGAATAGGAGAAGTAATTGTTGAATTTGCTTTGGGCTATTGCAAATTTAAGGTTAAAAATGGAATATTTTAGCTTATCGAAAAATATTCATGGCAGTAATGGAAGGGTTTTTTGATAACAATTGTAGGTTTGAATGGTTTATTTCACAAACTCAAATCCTTGCTCGTGCCCATTGCTGATATAATTTACTTTGCAACCGAAGAGAAACATCAAATGTTTTTTTTCTACAAATACATTGATACCATCTAGGTCGTAAATTTTGTCGGTGTCTTTGATTTTATCAAATCCAATGATATGCTTTACAGCAGCACAACCCCCACCTTCAGTGGCTACTCTCAGGCCATATTCCTTGGGAATATTTTTGGAATGATATATTTTGTGAATTTCTGCTTTAGCTTCTGTAGTAAATGTAACTGGGCATAGCGACAAGGCCAATATTTCCATAGGCTGTATCAATGTAAAAATGCTCCAAAACGATGCTCATCGAAACTTACTTCTACATGCTCTTTGAATGTGGTAGCCAAGCTGTAGCCCACAAAATCGGCAACTATAGGGTAGTGCTGATGACTTCGGTCTATCATCACTGCTGTTTGAATTTTTTTGGTGTAAATCGACAAGAATGGTTGAAGTGCATACGCCAGTACTCTACCTGTATTTAGTACATCATCTACCAATACAATTACCTTGTGTGCTAGTGTTTCTAGTGGTGCATCAGTGGCTATAGATGTTTGTGTAGTTGCACCTTTGTCCAGCTCAATTTTCACCAGCGACACATTGGTGCCCTGTGCTATTCTGGCGAGTTCTTGTTGCAACATGCTTGCAAATACATATCCATTAGGGGCAATGCCTGCGATGACAATTTCAGGTTCTTGAAAATTATGCTCGTATATCTCTATGGCTATTCTATTGATTTTTTGAATCAATTGTTTTTTATCTAAAATCAAACTTTCCATGACTAGGTTTTATGAAGGTAAAATTAATATAAAGAATATGTTATAGTTAAAATTCTTGAAAGTAGCATCTCGGCTTGAATCATTTTATCGTAATGGAACCTTTAGTAGTGTTATATTTTTCTGTTTGATGCCATTTGCCCTTGTCGTCTTGGTAGATGATGCCATGTTTTTCTAATGTTTCAATCGCTAAAGTCGTAGCGTCCTCAAAATGGTCAAGGTTATCTTGCCAATTTTTAAACTCCACATCATCTCTATCCGTCATATTGAAATCGTTTTGATTCCAATCACAAATCACATCTTCTCTTTCAATCCAAACATCAACCCAAGCCTTTATTTTGCCATCTTGAATTAAAACTGTATCTTTTTCATAGCGAATAGCTTTCATCATTAATCCATAGGTTTTATCATTTTTTCAATAAACTCAATTTCTTCTTTGTTCAGCTTGTATTTTGTATATAATTGTTGGTCAATTTCAGCTACTGATTTAGTCCAATCAATATCAGATTTGAAAGTGAAGTTTTGAAGAGGAACATATTTCCATACATCTTTATTGTTATCTTGTGTAACTTTCAATACTCCTAGCATTGAACGAGTGAATTTTGTTTTAATGTACTTCAAACATGACTCGGCTTCTTCCTTTGTATCAAAGGAACCAATACTTATGAATGACTGGGTATATCCTGTTCCTATCTGCCCAATGACAGGCTCTCCAATTAACGAAGTCGGTACAACTTCTCCTAAAGCTCCTGAACCGTTACTTTTGGGAAGAATAACTTTAAATTTATTTGTATTTTTATGCTCCTCAATATATTTAGCAGGTATAAAGCGATAAGTTCTAGTATTTTTAAATAGCCCCAAAATACAAATATCGTTTTCGTTTTTAGGTTTTTCGCTAAATATTGGCAGCTGGTCAAAAATTGAAGTTGTCAATCGTTTCTCTTTGCCAGCACTGCCTATGATATTTTTATATGTTGGATAATCTTTATAAAGAGATTCTACATCAAATTTATTCTGGGTATGTATTGCAGCCTCTATTGACTCAAAGTCTGTTGCTTTAATTACGTTAAGTAGAATTGAATTAATTTCTTTAAACTTTGAAAAAACTCCAATTTTTTCAAAGCTTTGTTTTTTGTCCCTTAATGTAATTGTTATTCCACCCATTAAGTTGACTTCAGGAAATGCATCACTGCTTCTACTGAAAAAAGACTGAACTTTTAAGTGTTTGTCATTTAACATCTTTTTATTCCACTGACTTGGCGTTTTACCAGCATCAAAAAGAAATCTACCAGGCGTTACAAGTACAGCTTTTTCACTTAATTGGTGAGCTATATCCATAAAAAGATGATAAATCGGATTAGCACTTGTTCCTTCTCTTCTATCTTGGTAAGGGGGATTGCCTATAATTGCATCAACTTTCATAAACTTGTTGTTTATTTTTAAGGTTTCTTTTTCAATCAAATTATTTTCTTTGATCAAATCTAAGGATGTATAATTATGTTCAATTAGGTTCACATCTAACCCTAGTAGAGTGTAAACTTTTCGGGTGAACTCATAAGTAAGTTTTGAAGTAGCTATTGAATAAAAATTACTTGCCGTTGTCTTCCCAAATTTTTTATAAATGGCGTAAACAAATTCTCCTTGTTTTGAAGCAATGTCCAATAGTACCGATGAATCTGTAACTGAATTTTCTGGTAAAGAGTTAATCATCAATTCGGTAATGTTTGTAGGTGTAACTACTTCCCATTCAGAAAGACGACTAAACTTTTTCATTGCATTCCCCGCTCTTTCTATTGGAGTAATTGCAGTATCGTTGGCAAGTGAATTAATGTTGTGAATTTTATAATCTAGCTCGCTTAAAATAAATGGATTGATATGTTTTTGAAATAAATCAAGTATGGTAGTTTCAAGGTTCAAATTTGAAGCAATACGCAAATTATCCTTATTATCCTTGATGTGATGAATGATTTCTTGTAGGGATTTAACTCTCGAATCTGTCAAAAATGAGAAGAATAAAATTCTTGCGTAATACATGGCAAATTGACCTTTATAATCAGTTGTATCATCGTCTTTTGCTTTAGAATTTGGATTGCCCTCAACTACTTCACCGTTTAGATTAGTTGAATCCTCTATATCAATTTCGTCTCCTTCCCCCACTGAAGGTTTAATTTCAATACCTCCTCGAGAACCTATTTTGTTTTGTCTTTCTATTTCAGCTTTTATGGCGGCTATATTTAACAAAGAATAATCTATGGAAATAGTGGTAGCTTCATCAAATACGCTTCTACTACTCGAATACTTGCGCACAGCATCCAAAATATCAGCTGGTTGTATTTGAACAATTTTGTTGTTGTTTAATACCACAATGGGAGATATTTCCAGTTCCCTTCGAATTCTTTCTTCTAATTTGTTGTTACCATTAGATTCTGTATTTACATTGTAAATTTGCGATTTATGTTCCTGCATTTGGAACATTCTGTTTGGGTTAAAGTCAACCAATAAAGTTTGTGGTTTCATATTGAACTTAACCACATCTCCGCTTGGCTCTTTTAAAACCTTGACATATTGATTTTGTAAGCGAAAAATGGCTTGGTCGTATTCTTGGGGTGAAGCTGTATCTTTTAGGTAGAGCATTGTATCCCATTCAGCCACAGTGCTTCCTGTAAGCATTCTGTTTACTGTCAAGGTAATTGTTTTTACATTTTCACCTTCACATTTTTTTATTTTGGCTTGAACTGCTTCTGTGTCTTTAAATTTGTTTTCGTTCTCTACCCCTGAGATGTTGATGATTTTATAATTGCTAAGATGTATAAAATCTTGGTTCGTGATTAATTCTTCCAATGCGTCGCAGGATGCTCTGTACGGCAAAACACACACGATATGACGGCACATTTTGCCTTCTTTTATTTTGTCGTAATCTAGGAAACTCAATAAATTTTCATCTGTTTCTGAACCGTCCATTACTTTTAATAGGTCCAAAATTTCCTTTTCGTGAATAAACTTTTGATGAAGATTTGTTATGGTGTCTTTGGAAATGGACTGCGGTTTGAAAAGTTCTGAAAAAGCATAAGTCACACCATTCTTTTTCATTTCTTCCATCTTTTTTCGGGAAGATTCATTGGGATTAAAAGCAAAACGTATCATTTGAGGGAATCCATAATAAGGATTATCCCATTCTTTGATTTCGTCTTTGTTTAGATTTTCTACATCCCATTGTTGTTGGTCTTCTGCAATGTTAGTGAATTGGTAGAATGCAATAATATCATCACTTGTGAACTCACTATTCATCAAAATACGATATGGCGTACCAGAAAGATGAATGCGAATTTTTGCATTAAAAACTTTATTGGCAATTTCTAAATCGTCTAAAGTATTGTCATTCTGCTTTAATTCGTTTTTTATTTCCTTGTTACTTAGGTTTTCCTCTTTTAAGACTTTGCCATATTCAGTTGCCCTTGCTCCAAAATGTGTTTCATCTATGAGCAATAAATCAATTTGATTTTCAAATACTTCTTTATGCTTTATTTTTATTTCATCGCCTTGTAAGTCTTGTAAGGTGATGAATAAAACGATTTTTGCATTTATCTTTTGTTTTTCGGTAATGATAAACTCATTTCTGATTAAATCTTTGCTTTCTAAAAAACAATACCCATCAAATTTAACGTGACTTTCCACAGTTCTTTTCCATTCCCCTTTCACGTCAGCTTTTGCAGAAACCACTACCACAAGGTTAGCCCCCATTTCAAGGGCACAGCACATGGAGGTAAATGATTTGCCAAAACGCATCACAGCATACATCAGCAAATTTGTTCTGCCTTTATTTATGGCTTTCGTAAAATTATCTACTGTTTTTTGTTGATTGGGTCGTAAAGGATATTTTTCATCTCTTCTGTAGGTAAAGTCAGTGGGAATAGTACTTTCATCGAAGCGATAATATTGATATTTGGATTGGTTGTTAATATGACCGTTTTTAATATCTTCTATTGCTGCCTGTAGGTCTTCCTTAGTTGCATTTTCAAAAAACTCATTTGAGTAATAAGGAATTCCTTTTAAGGCGTTAGGCTTTAATCGACGTCTTTTTAATTCATTTTCGAGAAAAAAATGAACTGCATAATCTCTGAAAAAAGTTTCATCATCAACTTTAGCAACGTTACCATACTTCTTTTCTAGGTTAGGGAAGTATTTACGCCATTCGTTTAACCTTATTTCAATGGGTCGATAGGTATCGCCCACTTTTAGATAATTCGGTATTGTTTCAGTTGTAAAAGCATATATTTGTGGTTCTACTCTTCCAATGATTATATTGTCAAGTATATCTACATTAATTGCATTAGTTTTTGGCATAGATTACTTTTCTAAAAGAGATATAAATTTAATCGGCTTTTCTATATTCCAATCCATAATATTGCAATAGATGCCACTGTGCTTTTTTATATTGTTTTGAAAACAGCCCTCGCAAAAAGTAGAAACATATTCTCTTTCTCCAAATAAATTTTCTTGAACTTTAGTAGTACCTGTACAACTATTGGGAATAATACCTTTCAATCCATCCATTTGCCAAATATTCCAAGAAATGATTCTTGCAATATTTTTGATGATTTCCAATGTTGGTTCAGACTCAAATTTGTGTGTAAAGTTTTCAATGAATGTTATAAGCAATGCTTCACGAGCTAGAAGTAAACTATCGCCCTGCCATTCAAAACCATAAATATTTTTGTAGGCTATTTCGGTAGCCATTAACCATTGGCTTGGTTCATCAGCATTTTCATTTACTACCCTTAATTTTCTGTCTAAAAGTCCAATGCGATTTCCTATTTCTATGAACGCCCCAGTTGTGGTGTCGTATCTACTTGCCAAATAGGGTGCTTCGCCGCAAGTTATTTCCATTCGAGTATCGGCAATATAATCTTGCCAAGCCTTCCCTTTAGGAAATACAATTTTTTCTTGTGTTGTCTGCCAAGATTTTGTTCCATTCTTTAATACGATTTCATTATTGAACACACCTTCTTTTTCAAACCAAGAATTGTCAACTATATTGTTTTGAGCATTGCATATCCAAGATGGAGTAAATACTTCTGCCATCTCTTTTGAGCGAGATAATTGTAAAATTTTGTCCTTTTGAACTCTGGGCATTATTACATGACCTTTTTCTCCAGTAATTAATTCAGGCGATATTTCTGAATTAAATTTGTACAATTCTCCAAAGTGAATGTAGTTGTTTGTAGCCCAAAAAATATTTTTTTGAGTGGTTTGGTCACGTAGTAGTATTATGAGAATGTCAGGGTACTTCTCTATTAAGTCGTTTTCTAATATGTCGATAACTACTTGCACTCGTGTATTTCTTCGTTAGTTTTTAAATTTATTTTGCATCAATACCTAAAATGTTCGCTATCTTTTGTAGGCTTCTACATTGAACACTACAACTCTTATTTCAGTATTTCCAATGTCTGCCTCACCGCATTTTTGTTAGACGTAGGCAAGTAGTTGAATTTCTTTACAAACTTAGAAGAATCGAAAAAATAATCCCTATCGTATTGGTATTTCATCTCATACATTTCTTTTAAAATAGGAACGAATAGCCCCAATATTTTGATACCCCAAGCAGGTAAAACCTGCACTTTGTTGTTAGTATTCATTTGCTCTGCAAATAGTTGCACCCATTCTCTTCCTGTAATGGCAGTGCCATCTACGGGTAAATTCCAAATTTGATTATAGGCATCATTTGCATTGCCTAGCATTGCAGTTCCCTTGGCTAAATCTGGTGTGTAGCCTGTAGAGTGCACCACATCTGCATTACAAAACCATTGTGCAGATTTACCTTTTACCAAATTGTCGTAAATCATATTCATCACTAAACTTTTGGCTTTTTCAGGGCCAAAGAAATCTGGCGATCGAGCTATGATAGCTTGCAATTTGCCTTTCTCTACATGTTCTAAAATATGCTTATCTACCCATGCTCTTACCTCTCCTTTTTTGCTTGATGGGCTGATGGGAGATTGTTCGGTAATATGCCGAATATTATCGCCACCGATAGCATATACATTATCAAAAAATACCAATTTGGATTGATGTTGCACACAGGCCTCCACCACGTTTTTAATCAAAGTTGGCCATTGCTGTTGCCATAGCTTGGTTTGATAATCAAAGCCTATGGTAATATAGCAAATGCTACTACCAGCCACAGCTTTGTTTACTTGAGCCTTGTCTGTCAAATCTGCTGCAAATAGCTTATCCGTATCATTTATTTTTTTGGGATTTCTACTTACCAATTTGATGTCGCTAGTAAAGGCTACTAGGGCTTTGCTTAGCTCTATGCCTATGGCACCACCTGAACCTAATATTGTTTGCATCTGTTAATATTTAAAGATTTTAGACCCTAGCAACATACATAAATATGATTTTGATAACAAGCAAATTCAAGGGACATGGAATATATTTTAGCAATAGAAAACAAAAGATGGTTTGTAAATTTTGGAAAGTATATTTTACTAATTTTTAATTTTTGTTGCTCAATAATCTGTTCCTAATTTTATTTTTGGGAAGCATTTGTAAATTAGTTGTTACAATTACTTCAATCTCTATTCTCTCTCATTTTCTTTTCTATTTTAGCTATTTTTTTATCCAGCAGTAACAGGTATATCAGCATTCCTAAAAACAAAATAGCCATTACAGTTACTACTACATATATTTTACCATTAGCCCGCATTTCGTCGGCCATAGGCACATCGGGTACTTGTGCTTTTGCAGCTAATAGGGTAGTTAAAAAGGTAATCATTGTTAAATAAAATTGCTTTTTCATCATTTTTTTGAGGCTAATGTTCTAATTTATTTTCTATCAATCGCAGTCTTACTCTTAGTTGGGTAAACCAAACCCCTAGCAATATAAAACCTATTACTGCCGGGTAAAATACCAGCCGCATGCGGCTATCCAAATCGTATTGGCTAAAGGCTGGGTTTCCTCCATTGCCAGGGTGCAACGAGTCTGTAAGCCTAGGTAAAATGTAGATGATGGAAATGAAAATAGGAAAGGCAAAAAGGTTAAATATGGCTCCTATTCTTGCTCGTTGTTGCTCGTCGGTAAAGGAACCACGCAGAATAATATAAGCAATGTAAATAAGCTCGCCTACTGCGGCAGCGTTTAGCTTTGGGTCGCTTGTCCAGAAGGTGCCCCAGGTAAATTTTGCCCAAAGTGAACCAGTAAGTAAGCCCAGCACACCCATAAAAACCCCAGTGTTGGCAGCCTCTACCGCATACAAATCATTTTTTATATTTGCTTTGCCCAAATACAGTGCAGAATGTACCGCAGAAATAAGTAATAAAACTGTCATGCAAAACCACATAGGTACATGAAAATAGAGGTTTCTGATGGTTTCATTCAATATGGGTAAACGTGGCGATGGTACCAACAAGCCTGCTAATACAGTGTATATGACTAATATTACACATAGATATTTCCACCAACTATTTTTCAAATTCAAAATCATTTTGTTATTTTTTTTAAGTATTTCATTGTAGCCATGCCTCACAAAATAGGAAGCTCAAGTTAGTGTACAAAATTGGGAAAATGTGCCTAACTACGCCAAAGAAATGGGAATAAAATATAGGAAAGAGCCCCTAGCAATATGTTCAATGCAGCCAATTGTATCATTTCGTCATAGCTACTAATCCAAGGCAGACCATCTATAGCATTTTTAGCAAATTTCATCAATACCAGTAGTAGGGGTATGATGAGGGGAATACTCATAATCGCCATCAAAGAACTGTTGTTGCCTGCCTTTGATGCTATGGCCGATATGAGGGTGAAGGTGCTAGAAAACCCAAATGAACCCAGCAACAAACATACTGCAAACTGCCCCATTTCCTGTATAGGGTTGCCCATAATGCCCACGTATAAGGCAAAACCAATAAATGAAAGAAGACTTACCAGGAATGAATTGTAAATGATTTTGGAAATAATCAATGCTTGTGGGCTTACTAGCGTGTAGTAGTAGAGGTTTCGCTGCTTGTCTTCTTGCAAAAAACTTTTTGTTACAGCATTGATGGCGGCAAACAACAAGATAATCCAAAACAATGCACTCCAAGTATTGGGGATAAGTCGACTGCCTTTAATACCTATACTTAAATAGCAAACAAACACTGCACAGCCCATGTACAGCAGCACACTTTGTATGGCAAACCGCTGCCGCCATTCTAGGGCAAGGTCTTTCTTGACCAAAAGAATAATTTCTTTAAAAACAGAGATAGTAGCCACTACAAGAGATTTGATGAGAAATTAAAATTAAGATTTTAATTTGGGCTTTGTAGCCAAAAGAGATTAAGTTTTATACTTTCAAGGTATAAAATCATATTTCAACGTTGCCAAATGATTTAAACAATAATGGATATAGCTTTTCCATATTTTATCCTTCATAGATTGCTGCACTCATAAAATGGTTATGGATTTAGTGGTATTGATTCTTTCAAATTTATCTTACACAAATACGATATGTGATGCCACTAATTTGTACATCTGACAATAAAACGAGATATTAGAATTTTGAAAAATATTTAATACCACAATTGATATGAGAAAGAAAGTAATAGCAGGAAATTGGAAAATGAATAAAACCCTTGAGGATAGCTTGAAACTGGCTACAGAGGTGGTAACAATCGCAAATGACGAGGTAAATAACAATGTGCAAATAGTGATGTGTGTGCCTTTTACCTCACTATATGCAGTTTCCAATATTGTAAAGGGAACCAAAGTAGCTCTAGGTGCACAGAACTGCTACAGCAAACCTTCTGGTGCATATACTGGAGAAATTTCTGCCGAAATGTTGAAATCTGTTGGCGTGCAATATGTGATTTTAGGGCATAGCGAACGAAGAGAATATTTTGGAGAATCTAACGCCCTACTTGCTGACAAAGTAAACATAGTATTGGCAACAGGCATGACCCCAATTTTTTGTTGTGGCGAAACCTTAGCACAAAGAGAAAAAGGCATTCACATAGATTTTATAAATGCCCAATTGACCGATAGTTTATTTCATTTGGCACCTGCCGATTTTCAGAAAATAATCATTGCCTACGAGCCTATTTGGGCAATAGGTACAGGTGTTACAGCCACTACCGCACAAGCACAAGAAATGCACGAAAAAATAAGAAACCATATTGCTAGCAAATATGGTACTGAGGTAGCCGAAACCATAGTGATACAATACGGCGGTAGCATGAAACCCGATAACGCAAAAGAATTGCTTTCTTGCAAAGATGTAGATGGTGGCCTTATTGGCGGTGCATCGCTAAAGGCCCGTGATTTTATAGACGTAATCAAAGGGGCTTAATATTTTCTTAAATTCATTTTTCAAAAGCGGAAGCATGCTTCCGCTTTTGATTTTTTCTAGCATTCCATTTACTTATGATTCAGTACACTGTAATTACGCTATATGCCGCTAACGAAAATTTTGAAATACTTACTGCAGCCTTGCTAGACATGGGGTGCGATTCGTTTTCAGAAGAAGACAATAAGCTGCTAGCATACATAGAAAAAGAGTTGTACAGCGAAGCACAACTTCAAAACTTACTCTCTATTTATCAACCTCAATTTGATATTCAATATGAGGTATCAAATTTGGAAAATAAAAATTGGAATGAAGAATGGGAAAGTAATTTTGAGCCAGTAACGGTAGGCAATGAGTGCATTGTAAGGGCATCATTTCACCCCAAAGACAAAGAATATGCCTATGATATTGTTATTAACCCTAAAATGTCTTTTGGCACAGGGCACCACGAAACTACACACATGATGCTAGACCATATATTGAATATGGATATGGAGGGCAAAACAGTGATGGATGCTGGGTCAGGAACAGGCATACTTGCTATACTGGCAGCTATGCGAGGGGCTACCAATATTGTAGCCTTTGATATTGAAGATTGGGCATTTCACAACGCTGTGGAGAATGCTGCACTAAACCGTTGTGGGCATATTCACGTATTGCAGGGTTCTATCAATACTTTAGATTTGCCATTTGCCACTTATGACATTGTACTGGCAAATATCAATAAAAATGTACTATTAGAAGAAATTTCTGTATATTATAAGTTTCTGAAACCAAGCGGAAAATTGGTGCTAAGTGGATTTTACGAGCATGATATTTCTGACTTAGACAAAAAAGCAAAAACATTACACTACTTATCTGAAAAAATAAATGTTAAGAACAATTGGGCATCGATTATTTATGGCAAGACCTAGCATTATTGCCGTATTTATATTTTTAATTTTTTGCAGTAATCATAGTATAGCACAATACAAATTCTCTGCTGACCCAGCACAGTTTGTAGGCGATGTAACGGGTATGCTGAACTCGTCGAAGTCGGCACCTATGCAACAAACCTCTCTCGATTTTCAGAATGCGTGGCCCAATTTTGCAGCTCTGCAACAAAAGAAAATAATAGAGGTGTCGCAAAAAATGTTGAAAACTAAAAGGTATAGACCCAACCCACACTTTGTAGACTTATTCGCTGCATTATGTGCCGCCAAAAATAAGGGATTAATATCGCAACAAATTGACTCATTGCTCTATGTTACCGACAAAACAGTAGATAAGCTAAATGCAAAACAGGTAAGTGCATTTTTGGCAAATATCAGAATGTTTCTGGAAAGTGGATTTGTATATAAAACCAAGTTCAATTCATTGTATGTAGAGGGTGGTAGCTATTCTTTCAAATACGTGCTAAGCGTTAACGATATGCCCCTACCAGAAATGCCTAGTGATACTGCTGGGGCTGCCAAGACGAATGTTTTTAGCGATTGGGATACGCCACTTAAAACTGCCGATGAACTTGGTACTTTACCTAGTGGTGATACAACGCCAGTAGAAAATATATTTGAAGTTGGTTTTATGGCATCTCCGCAACCGCAGATAGAAGGACCGGTCATAGAATTTAAGAATATTGACTTCATAATTAACACACCTTACGATTCTGCTGCAAGACTAAGAGGAACTTCTGGCTCGTTGATGCTGAACAACAATATATTCGTGGGCAAAGGTGGAAAAATGGATTGGTCGACTGCTGGGCTTGCTGCCGACGAGGCATTTTGCACTTTCGAGCAGTACAATTTTAATGTAAAAAGCCCAAAAATATTGGTCGAAACGGCAACACTTCACTATCCTACCAAAACCGAAAAACCTGTAAAAGGAATATTTGAGTACGACAGCAAACGTCATACACGCCCTGAAGACAACCATTATCCAAGGTTTAAATCGAATGGTAGTAATGTAGAGCTAAAAGGAATGGGTGAAAATATGACCTACAAAGGTGGCTTTTCGCTAGGCGGTAGGCGTATTTACAGTTCTTCAGTGGATGAAGGTTATGCTACCATCGTCATTAAACATGCAGGAGAACCAAAAATAAAATCGGTTTCTAATAAGTTTGAATTGGGGGACTCGCTGGTCTCGGCAGATGTTTCTAATATTGTGCTGTATATGGGCAGTGGCGATTCTATCTACCATCCTGGAACAATTTTTAAATTCAATAAAAATTCAGAAACACTGAAACTATACAAGCAACCTGGCTACAAGCAAGCTCCATTCATTGATACTTATCACAAAATAGAGATTTTGGCCGATGCCTTGACCTGGAACTTGAATGAACCTAAAATTGATTTTAGCATCATCAATGCAAGAGAGCAAATACCCGCTACCTTTGAATCGGAAGAATTTTTTAGTGGCGACAAATATGCCATGATGAAAGGGCTGTACACCTTTCATCCCTTGCAAATGATTGTAGGCTATTCCGAACGGAAAAAGACCAATGCCTTCAATGCAGAAGAAGTTGCCGCTGATGTTAAGCTTTCTGCACAAACCATTCGTGGAGCAATGGTGAGCTTGATGAAAGGCGGATTTATTGATTACAACGTTCGTTCGGGCGACATAAAACTGAGACCCAAAGCCATTCACTACGTGCTATCTCGCCGAGATAAAAAAGATTATGACAACATCAATTTTGTGTCGATATCGTCTGATGGTAAAAATGCAACACTGGACCTAAACACACATGAACTAACGGTGAGAGGGGTAGAAAGAATTTATATCTCTGATTCGCTTAAAGTAGAATTTATTCCCGAAGGCAAGGAGCTAAAAATTTTGAAAAATAGAGATTTTAAATTTAATGGGAATATAAAAACCAAAAATTTTGAATTTGTAGGCAAGGATTTTCAGTTTAATTATGATAGTTTTTTGGTGCATTTGCCTACCATCAATTCTATCAAGCTAATGGTAAAACCCAAAGAAGACAAAGACCCCAATAACAAAGACCGCAAAGTAGGAAATGAACTTACTTATTCTTCGGGCACGCTTTACATCAACAAACCCAATAACAAATCGGCTAGAAAACGCTACAACCAATACCCCATATTTGATGCTAAAACTGGTGCTTCAGTGGTTTTCAACAAGCCCAATGTGGCTCAAGGTGCTTACGATTCTACTATTCAATTCAAAATTCCTCCTTTTAAAATAGATTCTCTCAGCAGCAATGACCCCAATGCCATTGGGTTTGAAGGAGAATTTATTTCAGGAGGCATATTCCCAAACTTTAAAGAAAAACTAGTAGTCATGTCAGATTATTCGATGGGCTTTGAACACAAAGTACCCAAAGAAGGATTTCCTTTATATGAAGGAAAAGCTAAGTACTACAATAAAATAACCCTAAACAGCCAAGGTTTGAGGGGCGATGGAGAGATACATTACCTCAATACTACTTTGCAGTCCAAAGATTTCTTTTTCCTAAAAGATTCGGTACTCACTATTGGTACCAAGGCCGTAACCAAAGAGGGGTCACACCCCGATGCAGAGCCAGATGTAAAATTTCCAGATATGGTGGTGGAAGAATACCGCATGAAATGGCTTCCAAAAACTGACCAAATGTATATCTCTGACACCAAAAATCCAATATTGCTGTACAAAGGAACTGCATCGTTGCAAGGTACTGCCAACATCACCAAAAAAGGAATGATGGGAGAAGGGATATTGCTTACCAGAGGTTCAGAGGTAGAGTCGGCCGACTACAAATTTAGCCAAGCCAAATTTGTAGCAGGCAATGCCCATTTTCAAATCAAATCCGATAACCCTACCAAGCCAGCTTTGCTTTGTAGAGGGGTGAAATTTGACTTTGATTTAGACAAGGCCATTGCACATTTTACGCCAGAGGTCGAGGGCGAGGCAAGCAACGAATTTCCCTATGCTATGTACAAAAGCTCGCTAAATAATGGGGTTTGGGATTTGCACAAAAAAATAGTAAGCATGAAGATGCCCGAAGGAGGCGACATTGCAAAATCCTATTTTTACTCTACACGGCTAGATCAAGATTCGCTAGTATTCAATGCCACAGAGGCTGTGTATGACATTACCAAACTAACCCTCAACATCAAAGGCATCCCATTTATACGGGTGGCCGATGGCAAAATATTTCCCGAAGATAGTAAAGTATCTGTAACAGAAAATGCTGTAATACAAACATTAACCAAGGCAAAAATCACACTAGACACTGCCAAAGAGTACCACCACCTTTATGATGCCACCATTGATATTCGCTCAAGAAGCAGGTTTGAAGGTGCGGCCACTTACCAATACATTAATCTAGGCGCCGATACATTGGCTATTAAATTTCAAGAATTCTCATCGTTTACAGAAGACAACAAGCGTAGCAAGCTGGCTGGAACAGTTCACACGGTAGCCACAGGATTGATTAAAGAGGAAGAGAATTTTCGTATAGGACCAAAAATATTTTTCAAAGGTAAAATCACCATGTATGCCCATCGCAAATTTTTGGCTTTGGATGGATACATAAAGCTAGATTTGAAAGGAGCATTGCAAAATGCCCAGTGGCTGAAATTTAGCAATACGGGCGATAGCAGTGCAATTACTATAGAGTTAAAAAATGCAACTGCCGATGATGGTAGTATTATCTCTTCAGGTATGCACTTCGATGCCAATACCAATGAACTCTATACCACTTTTATTGCAGCCAAACATGCTCCAGCAGATATCGATATTTTTAGCTGTTCGGGCTTGCTCAATTACAATGGAGAGAAAAATGAATTTAGCGTAGCACCTATTTCCAAACTTGCCGACATCACTAGCAAAGGAAGCCTCATTAGTTACAACGATGCCAAATCTTCCATAGGATATGTAAGCAGATTCAATTTATTGAACCCCAATAAAAATATAGAATTAGTCGCAACAGGTTTTGGTGAGGGGCGACTAGACGATGGTAAATACAAGTTCAATACCTTGCTGGCCTTCAACCTCAAGTTTGACTCAAAAATATATGCCGCTATAGGCAAAAGTGCAAAGCAAATCTTGCAATTTGCCGAAGATACCACCAGCCAAGAAAGTGCTGAGGCCCGTGACCGTACCATGAGCTACAAAATAGTAGATGTAGCGGGTACCAAAGCTTGGGAAAAATATAAAGTAAATAAAGTATTGAATAATGGTGCATTGGCACAACTGTCATCAGAATTTACTAAAGGCTTAGTGTTTTCAGATGTAAATCTAGTATGGTCGCCCGAGCATAAATCGTTTCATAGCGTAGGGGCAATATTTTTATCAAATGCCCAAAAAGAAGACATTGGAAGAGCTATACATGGGCATATAGAAATACAAAAAACAACAGAAGGAGATATTATTAATATTTATTTTGAGCCCATAAAAGGAGCCTGGTATTATATAAATTATGAAAATAATCGTTTGGCCATGGTATCATCAAACGATGATGTAAATAGTGTAATTGATTCCAAAGATGATGGAGAAAAAATGGATCGTTCCAAATATTTTGTAACCAAAGCCGAACCATCCGAGCGGTATCAATTCATGGTAAATTATTATAAAAAATACTTTGGAAAAACCTTTGACGAAGAAGCCCCTGTGGTAGAAGAAACGCCAGTAATACAAGAGCAAAGTGTAGGTGAGGAAACCCCAAAACCTGAACCAGTAAGGGAAACTACTAAACCAGAAGAGGCTAAAAAAGAAGAGGTCAAACCTGAGCAACCAAAGACCGAGGAAACTGCTGCTGAGACCAATTATGAAATAGACGAGTCGCTACCACAACTTTCAGAAAAAGAAAAGAAAAAAGCGAAGAAACATAAAAAGAAAACAAACTTTATGATGCCTCCACCCGAAGCACCGCCCGAGGAGCCCAAATACAATGGAAATACCATAGAAGAGCATCAAGAAAAACAAAAAGACCAAAATAAGATGCAAGATTTGATAGGTAACTAACTTAAATATTACATAAGACTGCACTCTAAAATTTAACAATAATTTAATATTACATTCGTTTTTTGTTATATTTGGGTTAATTCCAATTGGGTAATAGTAAAATAGAGCCAATTGATAGTAATAATATTTTGATTTAAAGTATGGAGATACAAATTATTTTAAGCATCGTCTTTTGTTACTTATTGGGATCTATACCTACAGCGGTATGGTACGGTAGGTTATTTCACGGAGTAGATGTAAGAGAATATGGGTCTGGCAATGCAGGTGCTACCAATACCTTAAGAACACTGGGCAAGCAAGCTGGTGTCATTGTAATGATATTAGATGTATTGAAAGGCTGGGCAGCAACCTATAGTGCCACTTATTTGGTCATATCGGGTGCTATTCCCGAGCAACATTTGATGATATATAAAATTGGATTCGGAATAATTTCTGTTGTGGGGCATATATTTCCCATTTTTGCTAGGTTCAAGGGTGGTAAAGGGATTGCTTGTTTGTTAGGTATGATATTGGCCATTAACCTTGAAGTAGCATTGATTTGCGTAGGGGTATTCTCCATAGTTTTTCTACTTTCCAAATATGTTTCGCTAGGCTCTATGTTGGCAACACTGGCTTTTCCAGTGATTATTTTACTCTTCCCTCGTTTCAATGATGGGGGGCCACTGGTTATTGTGTTTGGGTTTGCTATTTTTTCTATTGTAGTACTTACACACCAAAAAAACATCATCAGACTGATTAATGGTGAAGAAAGTAAAGTAAGGCTAGGTAAAAAGGACAAAAAGTAAAATACCAAAAACGCAGTTAAATTTTTTTATACTAGTTTTATCTGCAATGGTCTTTTAAAAAAAATCTATCGTAAACAGGTAATAAAAAACAAGAGAGCGTGTATATATAAAATATGTACACGCTCTTTCTTGTTTGGGGTTAAACACTTTTAATCTTTATTCATTAAGGGTATGGTCAAATATAGTATTTGAGTTCATCACCGCTAAATTTCTTTCTTCTAAAAGTCAATTTATTGCTAAATATATCCACCTAGAAATCTTAAAAATTATAGCCTGTGACTAATTGTAAAAATAATTAAATGGCTAATAAATAATAGCTTGACTTTTTAATAAATTATAGGTTGTTCATGCTATTGACTAATTGAGGTTTTGGATGCAAAGAAATGTGATTTCTTAATAGGTGTGCTTTATGGCTAAATTTAGATGTACTTGTTTGTCGCAATTAGATGCCATAATAGATATATAAAAGTAGAGGCGAGCACCTCGTATAGGTACTCGCCTCTGTAGTTTAAAAAATATGCAGATAAAAAAACTGCCTTTGTTTGGCCTATCGGCCATTCCTTATTTTACTACTAATTTCACAGTTTTTACAGTAGTACCAGTTACCGCTCTAGCGATGTAGATACCTTTTACCAATTGTGAAGCGTTCAACTCAGTTTTGATAGTACCAGCACTTACAAAATTGTTTACCAATTCTGCAACTACGTTACCTTTCATATCCATGATAGAAAGATTCAAGTTACCAGCGTTAGCTATATAAGTAGAGATAAATGCAGATTCAGCAACTGGATTTGGCGATACAGTCATTACCAAGTTGGTTTCAGAAGCATCGTTAGTACCAACTTCACCGTTAAGATACATTTTCAATTTAGGATGCTCGAAAGAAGCACCAGTTAAATAAGCAGCACCTTCTGTTAACGAATAATCTACGTTTGCAAAGCTAATTCCTGCAATAGAACCTTTGGCATCGCCAGTATATAAACCAGATTTAAAAGGTATAGTAGTCGCCGATGTATCATTTCCAGTAGCACCAGTGACACCAGTTGCAGGACCAGCAACTATCCAAGTTTTAATTCCCCAACCTGTTAAACCTGTTGGAATATTAGAAGTAGCGAATTTAGAACTTCCAGAACCGTATCCAAAAATTGAATTTCTAATTGTGATAGAATCTGCATCAGCTTTTGTTTGAACCGAAGGAGTAATATCAGACTTAGGATGATTCAAATTTAATTGAACAGTATATCCAGTTACTATAGAATTAAATACAGAAGAGCCATTGTTTGTTCTCATTAAAACACCAGCACCAAATCTAGTAGCAGCAGTAGCATTTAAAGAAGCGGTAGCAGTTCCTCCAGCAGGGATTGCACCCACCATAGTTATGTTAGAAAAAGTTACGTTTGTAACAGGATTAGGATTGTTAATACCTGGTACTACTTGACTTGTACCACCAAGACCAGTATTATTGTCAAGTTCCATACCATTAGAAGCTGCCGTTCCAGTCAATTCAAATACTGCTGGGTGCTTTACAGCAAGTGCAAATTGAACTTTACCTCTGTAACCCTCGTCACAATCAAAATCATCATCAGTACCAGCAAAAGCAATTAAATATTTGTGCATAGTAGTACCGCCAAACCATTCGAATGAATCATCTTGAGAATAAGAAACTTGTATGTAATCGGCTTTAGTTCCAGAACCGCAACCTGCAAGTGTAAGACCATTTATTTCAGAGTTTGATATACCAGATGGGTTATTTCCAGCAAATTCAATTCGTACATATTTTAAAATTCCTGAACTATGCATATCGTCAGGAGATGCACCTCCGCCATACACAGCAGTAGTAATGCCTGGCAACGCTTCATATTGACGGCTTCCAGCAGGTATATTTAATTTTGCTTTACCAATAAGTAAAATGCCACCCCAATCTCCACGATTACGAGTTGGAGCTTCTCCAGCCATTACTGGTGCTTCTCCAGAAGTAAAAATAATTGGTTTTTCTGCTGTCCCTACTGCTTCTAATTTAGCTTCTTTGGTAATCAATAAAGTACCTTTATCAGCGGCAGCTAAACCTGCTTTACCACGTATTACTGTACCTTCTTGTATTTTTAAAGTACCTGACATTACCTCAACTAAACCTGACAATTCATAATATTTATCATTAGTCCAGTTGATTACTTGGCCAGCACCTGGATCTAACTTTCCAGTGATTGCTACTTTAGTAGGGTTGGCTGGCAAACCTGCTGGTGCTACATAACCCGCATCGCCTGGATATTTGGTCACTGCTGGTGTCCAGTTTGCCCAAGGCTTAGACCAATCAGTAGTGCCAAATGCACCCCTATAATCTACTTTGTCGAAAAATTCTTGAGCTGATACACTTGCACTAAGTGCCATAGCTGCTAAAAATAATTTGTAATTTCTTTTCATAATTGATAGTTTAATATTTTGCACAAATATAAATAGCCCAATGTTATCGCAATGTTAAGGTAGGTTAAGCAATTGTTAAGTTTTGAATTTTTCAAAATAAAAATGGGTTCAAATCGCATGCGATTTGAACCCATTTTTTAAATATTGAGTAACTTAAAAAGTATATCCTAAAGAGAAATTACTAGTCCAGCCAAATAGGTATTTGAAAGTTTCTACATCTCTATCTTTATCATATTTACCATTATTATTCAAATCTTGATAGAAAACTAATGGTTGCGATTTAGCAAGTAAATCGCCTAGTACAGCTCTGACGGTTAGTTTTTTGAAAAACTTTTTAGAAACAGAAAAGTCAAGTACGGTACGAGAATTTTCATAAATCAAAAATTGAGATTCATTGGCTACAAATGCAATTCTACGTCCTATTCTATTTACCGCCAATGTTACATCAAATCCTTTTTCTAGATTACTATATTGTATTCCACCATTTAATATATATGGCGATTGCCCTTGCAAAGGCCTAGTACCAAGTGTTGCAGCATCTGTTCCTTTTAAATCTACAGTGGACCTGATTAAAGCATAATTTGTATACAATGTGAAATTTTCAAATATTTTAGCACCTATTAAGTTGTCAATTTTTTTCAAAGAACTTCTAAATTCAAGTTCAACACCAAAATTTTGTGCACTTTTAGCATTTACATAAGTAAATGCACGACCACTTGCATTGGGCTGTACACTAGATTCTACTGGACTAGTAAATTTTTTATAAAAAGGAGTGATGGAGAAAACTTGACCCTCGCCAGGAAATATTTCATATTTCAAATCAATATTATGTATTGTAGCTCTAGTTAAATCCTTGTTCCCAGTTATTATTGCATTCAAATTAAAGTCTAGAAATGCAAGAGGAGCAAATTCTCTGAATTCAGGGCGAGAAAGTGTTTTGGAATAAGACAGCCTTAAATTTGATTTTTCATTTATTGAATAAATTAAATTTGCAGAAGGCAAGGGATCTGTCCATGTTTTATTGATAGCTATTGGCTCGCCTAAATAGGAAGAATTTAGTTTTTGATTAAACGATTCAATTCGAAGTCCCCAAATTAGTCGAAATTTATCATTAAATCTGTTATCAATCATCACAAAACCAGCATTTAGAGTAGATTTAGCCGTGTATCTGTCTTGTGGTGAAGTTGTTTCTTTCTGGTAAATTCTATCTTTTCTAATATTGTCGCTATTAAAAATAGTAGATGGGGAATTTTGAAAAATGTCATAATCGGAAAAGCTGTTTTCATTATATGCAAAAACATAATTACGGGCATTAAATACTCTATCTCTATATTGATGAAAGCCACCAATTTTTATTTCATTCTTCACTAGAAATATGAATGGAATGTTTAATGAATAAGATCCACTGTAAACATTTTCATTTAATGTAGAAGTAAATCGGCCAGAAGTTGATGGCGTAAAAGAAGCACTTTGCGTTTGTATTATGGCTTGAGATGGCATGAATTCATCAAAACCAGTAGGTTTGTCACTAGAATATAGCAATCTTTTATAGTCTGGAATATTTCTATCTATTCTAGTATATCCTGCATTATATTTTAGTTTTATCTTACTATCTCCGAAAGAACTCTCTCCAATTAGTTGAGAAGAAAGCATTTTATTGTCCTGAAACCAAAACGAATAATCTTGTAGTTTGCTCGTTGATTGGCGTTCTTCAGCATATTTTACACCATTTCTTAGTATGGTTTGATCATCGGAATTGACAGTGTACAAATTTTTAAGAGATATTTTATTGTTTAAACCTATTCTGTATGATAAGTTTAATATAGTACCACTGTTTATAGATGTTTTATAGGTATTTATGTTTAAAAATTCACCATCTGTTTTTGTAGCATCATTGGTTTCCGATTTACCAAGAAGGGGATTATTGTTTGAGAATGGTGTAAATCTGAATCCTTTGCTATAGGTAGTAGAAAACAATATTCCGAGTGGATTACCTGCCAAATTTATCCTTCTTGAAAATCCTCCCTGTAAAGAATAATTTGGAGCAATTGATGCGACTCTTTTGGCTTCAAAATTATTATCAAATAATTTTGATTGAGCAACTAAAATATTAACATCCTTAGTTTTTAATGCAGTTTCGGTATTAAGAATTTCTGAGTTAGGAGCTTCGCCATTTCCTATAATACTTAACGAATTTTTTGTTGGGCTTTGGTAATACTCTTTAAAAGTAGTTAATGAGTGCGTACTTGCACCCACATTTAGGAAAAACGAATTTTCTTCGGGGATATCTTTGGTATTGATTTGAATAATTCCTCCTGCAAAGTCACCTGGCATATCTGGCGTTGCCGTTTTTGATATCATTAAATTATCTAAAAGATTGGCTGGAACAATATCAAACGAAAAAGCTTTTCTATCAGATTCTGTGCTCGGCATAGGTACACCGTTTAGCAAGGCCATATTGTATCTATCGTTTAGCCCTCTGATGATGGCAAATTTATTTTCTTGTATGCTGGCTCCACTTATTCTTTTTAACACATCGCTGGTAGACTTATCTGGCAATCTTCTAAACTGCTCCGCAGATATACCAGTAACCATCGCCACTGAATTTTTTTGTTGTATTAATAGGGCATTTACCGTCTCTCTCTTGGCCTCTGCCTGCACTACTACTTCGTTTAGTTGTTCGGCGGCTTCAGCTATTACGGCATTGGTGTAGGTAGTTTCTTTGTCTTTAACTTCTACACCGCTTATTTCTTCAGGGGTGTATCCCAAATATTCTATTTTTAGTTTGTAGGTACCTGCGGGTACGGTGATAAAATAATTGCCATCAAGGTCAGTAACACCGCCAGTATTGGCACCTTCTACGGTAATGTTGGCACCGATTACGGTTTCGCCTGTGTTTTTATCTACTACTTTTCCTGCTATTTTTCCTTGGCCAAAAGTGGCTACTGCTGCTAGCAAACCTAATATAAGTGTTGCCGCAACTTTCATAAAATTTGTATTCATAAAATTGGTTAGTTTCTCGAAGAAATATGATTTGTTAAATCTGCATGGTTTAACAGTTACAAAATTACTACATCCACTTTGTGGCATGCTAAAATGTATGTTAAGGAATTGTTAAGCTAATGTTAAGAAATATTTTTAAAAATCAGATTTGATTTTTAAAGTACTGATGGCTTGTTGGTTTTATAAATTGTCGAAAAAATGCCGTATTTTAGACATATTTCATTTTTTTTAACAATTAAAAAACACCCTTTCAGCCTTATTAAAACTATGGCCAAGAAATCAAATACAGAGATTGGTCGCCAAGGCGAACTACAAGCCTTAGCTTTGCTAGTAAGTAAAGGGTATGAAATTCTAGAAACCAATTACCGTTACAAAAGAAGTGAAATAGATATTATTGCTAGTTGTAACAATACCATTGTATTTGTGGAGGTGAAATTTCGTAAGGGTATTTTTTTTGGTAATCCTGAAGAATTTGTGTCTGATGCACAAGCTGAAAGGGTACATGCCGCTGCTGAGCAGTATATTTTTGATAAAAATTGGAATCGCAACATTCGATTCGACATCGTAGCCATCATCGCTGGTAGCGAGGTGTTACATATTGAAGATGCTTTTTAAAAATGGCTTATCCTCGTAGTTTGTCTAGTAGTGCATTTAGTTGTTGTACTTCTTCTGTATTTAGATTTTCAAAAGTTTTCTCAAACTCGTATAGTTTTTTGTCTATTTTTTCCAGCAGTTCTAATCCTTTTGTATTAATTACTATATCTGCTGCTCGCTTATCGTAAACAGATATAGTGCGATCTAATAGGTCTTTGATACGCAAGCGTTCTACGATTCTTGAAGCGTCTGACATTTTATCTAATACCCTTTCTCTAATCAAGTTTACAGTTGCTCCTTTAGGATATTGCCCTCTTATAATGCGTAGCACGTTGTATTGCTGAGGAGTAAGATCGTATTTTGCAAAAAATACTTTTGCCCTTCCTTCTAGCCAAGAGGCTGTATAGGTTAAATTTACAATGCCTTTGCTATATTCGTTTTGAAATTGTTTTTGCTTTATTTCATCTTCTAATCTCATGTATTTGGTTTTTAATTTTTTAAAAAATATTTCCTTTGATGGGTTAAACTACCATCAAAATATCAAATTTACTACCTTTGATATTACAACTATTTATTATGAGAACATCAAATATAGAATTAAGCATTGCATTAGACAACGCCAACATCCCCGAATCTATTGTTTGGAATGCGAGCGACAGCCCTACAGGCAAGCCCGAATCTACCAAAGCAATGGCATTAGCCCTTTGGGACGATAAAAATCAGACCACCATGAAAATTGATTTATGGACTAAGGACATGCCAGTGGATGAAATGAAATTATTTTATATCGAGGCTATTGGCGGTATGTCGGAAACCCTCTTGTCAGCTACTGGCGATGAGTTGATGTACCACGAATTGAAAAATGTATGCGAGAAGTTAATGCAACATTTGAACAACGAATTACAAAAAAATAATTGAAAGAATAAAAGCCCTCGACTATGCGAGGGCTTTACCCCAGGGGTAAGGGTGATAAATGCTATTTGTAAAGTATGTACAGGCTACGTTCTTTTTCGGTAGCAGTTTTATAATCTTTCATGGCTACTTTTTTAAACCCAGCTTTTTGGGCATACTTTTCTATATTTTCCAAATTGGGAATAAAACAATCCAAATTGCCATAGGGGCTTTCAAAGTGAATGTGTTGTTTGTCGGCATGTTGTGCAAATGTTTGCACTCCAAATCGGGGCAAATCCATAATTATTTTCCCCCCTTCGTTCAACTGCCCACACACAATTTCAATGCATTCTTGCTGCTCTGATTCTGTAAAATCTATAAACCCCGACCACATCCACAGGGCAATATCGACCTTGGTAGGCAATTTTAATTTTTTAATGTCTTGTTGTAATATGGTTGCGTGTGGTGTATAATTATCTTTTAAGTGCATAGCAAGCGTGTTGCTATACTCTACTGCATAAATTTTGCCTTTATATTTTTTCTTTTTCAGAAAGTCAATGCAACGGCCATAACCCGCACCCAATTCTACTACAGCGTTGGTGTTTTTGATATATTCATAAGCCAATTCTAAGTCTATAAAGGAATCAAAACCGCCTATCTCAGCCATTATTTTAAAAGGATCTACACCTATATTGTTGTAGAAATCTATATTTTTGTCGTTGTTGTTGCCTTTTAGAGAATTCGCTTGCATGATGAAGTAATGTTTAAGCCATATACGTTATTTCACAACTTTGTTATCATTTTAGAGATAACCATTGGTAATAAATTCTGAAAAAATAATCCACAACATAAGGGCTTGCCGTATGTTGAACTATCAGTTTATTTGTTTAAATATATGTTCATGGCCAAATACATAGTTTCCATTTTACTAATTTTAATTTTTGCGGCTGCTTGTAGCAAAAGCACCAACCCTATACCTATGAATACAAATACTGCTAAAAAATATACTATATTGGGCTTAGGCGACTCTTATACTTTTGGGCAAAATGTAGATACCAGTGAGCGGTATTTGTCGCAGCTATACCGCCAACTAATAGCACAAAAATACGAAGTGCAATACCCCAAAATCATAGCCCGTACAGGTTGGCGTACCGATGATTTAATGAAAAATATTGCCACTATAGGCGATAATAATAAATACGATTTTGTTTTTTTATTGATTGGTGTCAATAATGAATATCAAGGTTATAGCCCAGAAAGTTACAGAAGTGAATTTATAAACTGCCTAGACACGGCACTTTCATTTGCCTCGGGTGTGGCCGACCATGTATTTGTGGTTTCCATACCCGATTATAGCGTAACAAAATTTAAAAATAGATTGGCTGTACCCAATGATATATCTAGGCGGATAGATGCCTATAATACAATTAATAAAGAAGAGGCGGGAAAGAGAAAAGTGAACTATATTGAAATTACTGCGGATAGCCGCCTTGCCTATAACGATGATAGCCTCATTGCCTCTGACGGGTTGCACCCATCGGGTAAAATGTATAGCAATTGGGTCAATAAAATTTTACCATTAATAGTAAAAAAGATGCAGTAATGTTCAGCCTTTTTCTAAGTGCGAGTTATATTGCTAAGAAATTTTTAAAATACAATATTCATGTTCAATTACTTTAATCTATTACTCGCAAAAACAGCCTTCGACAACATTACAGCAGGCGATGTGTTCACTTTGCTAATCGGATTATTTATATTTTCCATAGTGGCCTATTTTGTGATGAAAGCCAAAAAATAATAGTATCCATTAATATCAAAAAAATATCATCCATGATGCTGACTCCTGCCAACATTCTAAAAAAAATTAATATCGAAATAAAGCAATATCACTACGGCAATCACCCAAAAAATCTGTATCAGCCCATTGCTTATATTATGGATTTGGGTGGAAAACGGCTACGGCCTATGCTGGCGGCTTATGCTTTTGGACTTTATAAAAATGATATTGCAGAGGTAATAAAGCCTGCTATAGCCATTGAAATATTTCACAATTTTACGCTCATGCACGACGACATCATGGATAATGCCCCACTAAGACGAGGCAAACCTACGGTGCACGAAAAGTGGGACAATAATATTGCTATTCTTAGTGGCGATGTGATGCTTGTAAAAGCCTATCAATTGCTAGAAGATTTGAAAAGCGAGCATTTTAAAAAAGTTTTCGTGGCTTTCAATGCGTGTGCTGCTGGGGTATGCGAAGGGCAACAACTAGACATGGATTACAGCAAACTAGAGACTGTATCTATGACTGATTATCTGGAAATGATACGGCTCAAAACAGCCATACTACTTGGTTTTAGTTTACAAATGGGTGCTATACTAGCCGATGCCTCAGAGGCAGATACCAACCATCTAAAGGCCTTTGGCGAGGCGATAGGCATAGCTTTTCAAATAACGGATGATTTGCTAGACGCCTATGGCGATGCCGATAAGTTTGGCAAGAAAGTAGGCGGTGATATTGTAGAAAATAAAAAAACATTTCTATCTATTAAAGCCATGGAGATAGCTTCTAAAGCAGAGAAACAAGCACTGAAAACATTGTTTGAAAATACTAAGCTAAGTGCCGATATTAAAGTAACCGAGGTAAAAAAAGTGTACGATAAACTGAAAATTAAGCATATTACACAAGCCGAAATTAACGTGTATTTTGAAAAAGGATTACAACATTTGAGCAAAGTAAAGGCAGATATTTTTCGAAAAGGTTTGCTCAAAAATTTTGTTACAAACCTGATGCAAAGGGAAAATTAAAAGCAAAACCAATAAATTTTTAAAGACTTTTTATTGCTCACTATGAGTAGATTTGCTTTGTACATCTTTTTCAATTTTTTGCTCAAATTTTTCTACCTTCTGATAGTATAAGAATACGGGCAATTGTTGATTAATATCTTTGCGAAGATGCCTATGCGAACGATTTTGGTAATGGGGAATGTGGGTTGTTTCTCTATGATGTGCAGCTTTGGCATAAAGTATAGCATTGGTGGGCGTAGCATGAGATTGGCCTAGGCATAATGATGTCGAAAATAATCCAATAGCTATGGTGGCAAAGAATTTTGTGATATTTTTCATGGCAATATTATTTTATAAGTAGAACTATAAATTGAATAATAAAATATAGTGCCATAATCTGTAGATAAACTGAAGAGGTGACATGAAAACGAAATCGCAACTAACCTTAGAAAGAAGAATCAAAGATAGCCTACTCATTGGGCTGGGGATTGCCTCGGCAGCCTTTGGGCTAGAGAGTTTTTTACTGCCCAATAATTTTATAGATGGTGGCGTGACTGGTATTTCTTTATTGATATGCGAAGTAGCCTATGTGCCTTTGCCACTTCTGATTGTGGTAATCAATATTCCATTTATAATTCTAGGCTTTAGACAAATCTCTCGCACCTTTGCCATCAAATCATTCATAGCAATAGCCACACTAGCCGTAGTATTATCAATTTTTAGTTTTCCTATCGTTACCCATGACAAATTGCTTATCTCGGTATTTGGAGGTTTCTTTTTAGGTATGGGTATAGGCCTTAATATACGTGGAGGATGTGTGATAGACGGCACAGAAATATTGGCATTGGCCATGAGCAAGCGAACCGGGCGCACCATTGGCGATTTAATTCTACTGATTAATATTTTAATCTTTGGCGTTGCTGCATTTCTACTGGGTTTGGAAATTGCTTTGTATTCTATTCTCACCTATTTTTCAGCTTCCAAAACATTAGATTTTATCATCAATGGTATAGAGGAATACATTGGTGTTACCATTATTTCAGAACATCATCAAGAAATAAAACAATGTATCATTGAGCAAATTGGTCGTGGAGTTACTATTTACAAGGGTAAAAAGGGGTTTGATAATAAAGAAATTGATATTCTATATACCATCGTTACCCGACTGGAAACCAACAAGCTAAAAAATGAAATTGAAAATATAGATGCAGATGCATTTGTAATTGAAAATGCGGTAAACGATACCAAAGGAGGGATGATTAAGAAAAAATATTATCATTAAAAAAACGGTAATAAATTTTATTTGTACGTAAAAAAATAATATTTTTGACGTATAAATAAATAATTAAAATATGGATACCAAAGTAACCCTTAGCTTTGATGAAGATGTAATCGTGAAAGCAAAACAATTTGCAGATGCCAACAACATTAGTCTTTCTAGGCTTACCGAGTATCTATTTCGCAAAATTACCACCTCCAATTACAAATCGCTAGAAGATTTACCCATATCCGATTGGGTATCTGTGGTGTCAGAGGGTGCACTCGAATACAAAACCAAGTCTCAAAATAGAAAGGCATTGAAGCAAGAATATTTTGATTCTAAAAAATGAAAGTATTTTTAGATGCCAATATTCTTGTTTCTGTATTGAACAATGAAGTACCCTTGCTTACGTACACGGCTCGCATACTTAGCTTGGCAGATCATAAAAAATTTAAAGTGTACACTTCGCCACTATGCCTAGCGATTGCTTTTTATTTTTCGGAAAAGAAAAGTGGTCATGAACAGGCGAAGAAAAAAATTGCTTTGCTGAATAGTAAAATCAATATTACGGATTTGGATGGCAGCATGGCTACTGCATCATTGACCGATAAACGTATCAAAGATTTTGAAGATGGTATGCAATATTTCTCTGCCGTAAAAGCTGGTTGCAAATGCATTATCACTGAAGATACCGACGATTTTTACTTTGCTAACATTGAAGTTAGCAATTCTAAAGATTTTGTAGAGAAATATTTATTGTAAATCAGACACAATAAACACTCGTATTTACACCTGCTCCACCATCTCTTTGAGGCAGGCAACCCAAGTAGGATGTGCATTTAGGCTTTCTACTAGTTGCCAATGTTCGCCTCCATTTTCCTCAAACAATTCTTTGTATTCTACCCCACCCTCAATGGTTGTTTCTAAGCAATCGGCAATGAATGATGGCGAAAAAGCCAATACACTTTTCACCCCTTTTGCTGTCAATTCTTTAATAATATCGTCGGTGTAGGGCTTTATCCATGGGGTTTTGCCCAATCTCGATTGAAAACAGATGGTATATTTTTCTTTAGGAATACCCAATTGTGCAACAAGCAAGCGAGTGGTAGCAAAACATTGGGCACGATAGCATAGTTTATTTTTGGAATGATAGCTTTCGCAACAGCTGCCTAGTTTGCAATAGTTATCTACAGATGCTTTCATAATCTGCCGCTCGGGTAGCCCATGGTAAGTAAATAAAATGTGATCGTAAGCATGTGCTGCCAAATATTTTTTACCAATTTCTACGAAAGATTGAATAAACATGGGGTGTTCAAAAAAATTGCTAATCACCTTTACATTTGGTATCAATTCCCATTGCATGATAATACGCATCGCCTCTTCAATAGCAGACCCTGTGCTGGCAGAGGCATATTGGGGAAATAAAGGAAGAACGATGATTTCATCAAATGCCTTGCCTTCAAATTCTTTAGCAGCCTCGGCTATACTTGGGCTTTGGTAGCGCATACCTAGTGCTACGTGGTAATTTTTACCCAATGCCTCTTGCAACAATTGCTTTACTTGAATGCCATAAAACTTGAGTGGAGAGCCTTCTGGTTGCCACAATTCTTTATATACCTTGGCCGACTTGGGTGCACGAAATGGTGCTATGATGCCATTGATGAGTAGAAATCGACTAACTACGGGAATGTCTATCACTCTTCTGTCCATTAAAAATTCTCTCAAATATTTGCGTACATCGCTGGTGCTAGGTGAATCAGGCGTACCTAAGTTAATTAAAAATACGCCTGTTTTTTTGGGGGAATTTGTCATGAGAATTTTTGAAATGCAAATTTAAAATTATTTGTTAAATAGCAAGATTTATCACAAGGCAATTATATACACAAAGTAATCTATAAAAGATTGGCAGACGCTTATACCTGTTAAATAAACAATTTTAATAGATGTTAGTTTTGTTCTTGTCAAACTTTGTAAAGTGTGTTGTATAGCGTATCTTTACACCATACACTATGATAAATTCTATTCGACACAAAGGCTTAAAATTATACTGGACTAAAGGCGACGAAAGTAAATTGGCTTATGAAAGTTTAAATAAAATTAGAAGAATCCTCGACGCAATTGATAATGCAACCCAAGTACCACAAGATTTTGAGTCTTTTAAAAGTTGGGGTATTCATCCATTAAAAGGAGAATATAAAGATTTTTGGTCTTTAGATGTTACAGGAAATTGGCGAATAATTTTTCGGTTTGAAAATGGAAATGCAGAAGATGTTGACTTACTAGACACGCACTAAATATGGAAAGAGGAATAAAAATAAATACACATCCTGGAGAATTAATATATGAAGATATTATTAAGGAAAATAATTTAACAGTTTCTAAAGTAGCCACTATGTTGAACGTAACTAGAGCAACTCTTTCAAATGTGTTAAATGGCAAAGCAGGAATATCTTCTAACATGGCACTAAGGCTTGAAAAAGTTTTTGGCGGGAATGCTCTATTTTGGGTGAGAATGCAAGCGGCTTATGATTTAAGAGAAGCGAAAAATAACTTTGAAAAGAACATGGTTTCCCTTAAACCTTTCAAATTTTTAAATGCTCAATACATTCACCAATAATTTGCGTAATTATTTTTTTTCAATCCTTACGCTATCTTTGCACACTTGTAATTATTACTCATCAGATTTTTGACACAGAATGGAAAAGGCAGCAGCACCAACAGAAAATAGTACTTTTAAAAATATTGTATCACATGCCAAGGAATACGGATTTGTATTTCCATCGAGCGAAATATACGATGGCTTGGCTGCAGTTTACGACTATGGCCAAAATGGAGTAGAGCTTAAAAACAACCTGAAAAATGTGTGGTGGAAAGCCATGACACAGCTTCATGAAAATGTGGTAGGCATTGATGCTGCCATATTTATGCACCCGACTACATGGAAGGCTAGCGGTCACGTTGATGGGTTCAGCGACCCTATGATTGACAACAAAGATTCTAAAAAAAGGTACCGTGCCGATGTGCTGATAGAAGATTGTGCAGCAAACTATGAGGCAAAAGGTGAACCTGAAAAAGCCAAAACACTAGTGCAACAAATGGCTAGATTTTTAGAAGCAGAAGACCTTAAAAGTGTACAAGAATTAATCATCAGTGAAAATATAGTTTGTCCTGTGTCGGGAACAGCTAACTGGACGGAAGTACGCCAATTCAACCTTATGTTTTCTACCCAAGTGGGTTCGGTAGCAGAAGATGCCACCGCTATTTACCTAAGACCAGAAACAGCACAAGGCATTTTTGTAAATTTCTTGAATGTTCAAAAGTCAGGAAGAATGAAAATTCCATTTGGCATAGCACAAATAGGCAAAGCATTTAGAAACGAGATTGTAGCAAGGCAATTTACCTTTCGTATGCGTGAGTTTGAGCAAATGGAAATGCAATTTTTTATTCGCCCAGGCGATGAAAAACAATGGTACGAAGCGTGGAAACAAATTCGTATGAAATGGCATTTGGCCATAGGTTTACCTGCAGAAAAACTGAAATTTCATGACCATGAGAAACTAGCTCATTATGCCAATGCTGCTGTGGATATTGAATACCAGTTTCCATTTGGGTTTAAAGAAATAGAGGGCATACATTCTCGTACCGATTTTGACCTTAGTAGCCACGAAAAATTTTCTAAAAAGAAACAACAATATTTTGATACAGAACTTAATAAAAATTATGTTCCATACGTGGTAGAAACCTCTGTGGGGGCCGACCGTGTATTTCTCGCAACGCTTTGCAACGCCTATACCGAAGAGGTAACAGGCGAGGGGGAAGACAAAAAAGAAAGGGTATTCCTAAAGTTTCATCCAGCACTTGCCCCTGTGAAGGTAGCTATTTTGCCCATCACCAAAAAAGATGGCTTGCCTGAATTGGCAAGACAAATTTTTGAAGATTTGCGTTATGATATGAATGTGGTGTATGAAGAAAGAGATTCTATAGGCAAACGCTACACCCGTCAAGATTTGATAGGTACACCATTTTGTATTGCGGTAGATCACGACAGTTTGCAAGATGCCAGCGTAACCATTCGCCACCGTGATACCACAGTTCAAGAAAGAGTAAAAATTGCAGACCTTAAAAACATTCTTTTGGAAGCTGTTTCTATCAAAAGAATATTTGAAAAATTGTAATACAAAACTTCATTTGCTTAAATAAAAAGTGGGTTGATAAAATTTATCATCCCACTTGGGTCAAATTAACATCAGTTATTAAAACAAAGGTTATTCTATCCATAATCATTTTTATATAATGTAGTTAGTTGTTAATTTTGCTTATCAAAGCCTACTACTCTTTCTTGGGTTGCACATTCAATATATGCACCCACCCTTTCAGCGAACTCTTCGCATCTCTAGGTTTTTGGCGACGTTCGTAAGTGATTAGGGCATAATAATAATACACCCCATCGGTGAAATTCTTGTCATTTTGGTAAGGATTCCACCGCAATTCTGGGTCGCCATCTTGATAGTGAACAAGTGCTCCCCAACGGTTGTATATACTCAATTGTACACTTTTTACCCCTACAGGATATTTCATTGGCCCAAAATATTGATTGTATTTATCATCATTGGGTGTAATCAAGTTGGGCAAGGCATAATAGGCACAATTGTCGTTGCATTCTACATTACTTTGATCGCTTTCTAAACCCAGCATGCTCACCGCTGTAACACTGTAGCAAGCTGCCTGAGATTCGTTGTCAAGGTCAATGTATCGGGTGGTGTCAAAGCCAAAAAATTTGTAAAATTTATATTCACTTTCTTCGTCTGCTGCTTTGTATAGATTAAAGCCCATTAACTTAGAACTACAATTTTCAGAAGTAGTATCAAAAGTCCAGCTCAGTTTGTTTTTATAGGGGCGTATCAACAAAGAGTCTATTGGCAAATCGCAATTTTGATCTACCAGACTCAGTTTTGGTGGGCATGGCTTAGTAGAGTCGCCTGGCGACAAGCATATTTCTTGCGAAAAATTAACCAATGGTCGTGGCAAACTGTCGTAGCAATATCTGCCTCGTGTTTCTATGTAATAGCAAAGGGTGTCATCTATATCTAGCCCAGTATTGATATAGGTTGCAGGGCTTGTGGTGGCAGCAACACTATCGATTAGGGTAAAAGTTGTTTCCTTATTTTTCTTTCTATAAATGTATTGGGTGTACTTACTATTGTCCCAAGCTGTGCTGTATTGCCACGATAAAAATATTCTTTTGTTGCCTGGTTTGCCACTCAAAAATACCGTACTCGTTAGGGTAGTTTTGCTTTGTACAACCCCATCTTTTACCAATGCCAATTGATATATCCATTGCTGATTTTTGGTATTTAATATTTCTAAAGAATCTACAAAAGTGGTGTCTGCCAGATTGGAAGTCGTAAAAATGGATTTGAATAAAGCGTTTTCATTGTTACTTTTTCTACTTAATACATATTGAAAATTGCCACTTATCGCCCCCGGCGGCCGCATCCACTGAATGGCAATTTGCCCTTTTTCTACATCGGTTTTAATTACGGATACCTTGGTAAGTAATGGCTCGTAGTAAAATGAAGACATACATTGCTCTTCAGAAAGTACACTATTGCCTTGTGCAGTACCCCCGAATCTAGCACCTAGAATGTAGCAATAGTTATTGCCCTGCACAATATTGAACGTATCTAGGTACAATGTGTCGAGGTCGCTGACCGAACCTATTTTTACAAAATCGCTTGGCAGGCTAGTTTCGCAGGGCGTAGGCGTGTAGTTGCCATTGCCGCAATCTCTACGATAAATGACAATAGAATCGGCATTGGTGCATGGGTATTTGTTCCATGAAACAAGAAAACCATTTACTTGTCTATTGATTTTAACGTTGCTTGGTCTAGGTCCATTGACTTTTATTTGCCAAGTTTTGAACGTAACCAGTTGTTGCGAGGCTACTACCTGATCGGCTGCTTTGAAGGTAATAAAATAGGGCTGTTGGCGAATAGCGGCACAGCCTGCATTCCAGGTGAATATACCTGCTCCTGGATTTGCCACCAGATTTGACCCTACTGGATTTAAAGGATTAATCAAGGTAAACGAAGCACCACTGGGTAACTTTGGAGCTGTTAAGAAGATATTTTGATAATTGCGTGGGCGAATAGAATCAGGGTCATAGGTAATAATTGTATCTTTAAAAATAGTATTAATCCCAGCCTCTACACAAGTATCGTTAGGAATAACCAGCTCTGGGCGGCGGTTAGGATTTTTCTTGATATTGATTTGCATATCCCTTACCATCACTGAAAGTTTCCTGTACCTGCCATCTATCGACGACTTTCGCCACTCTGTTATTTCTATAGCCACGTTGTATAACCCTTCTCTAGTAGGTGCATTCCATACAAAGTCACCTTTGGTAGTACTGATATTGCTGAATGCAGCACCACCACCTACTGCTGGACCAGGCTGAACAGATTCAGGGCTTATGAAATTATTTACTGGAAAATCTCTATCGGATTTCGGTACTGTCATGTTATAAGAAATGCTATCGCCATCGGCATCTACTGCCCCAGGATTATGCGTAAATATTTGCCCCACTGCTCCCTCATCAATAGGTGGAATGGTAAGCCTTGGCAAAGTATTTCTTGTTTGTGTAGTAAAAATGGTTGTTTGCAAGTAGAATGGAACTTCACTAGTTTTCCTATTAATATTTTCAATTCCGTTATTCCTATTCAGTTTTACATAGCTTATGGTAAATGAGGTCCCGGGAGGAACATTTTTCACCCTACCTGTGTAGATATATTGGCGAGTATCATTATCTAAATCAGAGATAATTGGGTTTTTTACAATAATAATTGAAGACCTATCGCTAAATTGAAATTCTGCCTGAGCTTGTGATTCGATTAAACCATCAATGTTAGTAAGCGACTCAATACTCATAAACAAAACCATTGTAAATTCTATTTCTGAATTTGCTACAAATTTTGCTGTGATTTCGCCTGCTTTTAAGTGCGTGGCTTTCCCATTATTTGAAGCAATTAATAGAAAAGCAATTGAAAACATCCACACTAAAAATAGTTTGTAGGCATTGTATCTATTGGGTATGTGAATACTGGTT
>JAAFID010000080.1 GCA_013297765.1 Cytophagales bacterium
GGCATCGCTATACCAAATGAAAGAAATAAATTCATTTTCTATTTTTTTTAATATTTGCGGATTAGCCTCCCCGTCTTCTAGCCAATATTCGGGAATAGAAGTATGTGATGCGAAGAATTGTCTTTGCCTGTTAAATTTAAAGACACTATGCTGCCAGCACCAAGCGTTGCTAGGCTAGCCAAAAATGGTCTGCGTTTCATCATTGTTTTTTGGGGTAAAGGGTTTGGGGTAATTAAGTGATAAAAGTAAGCAAAAGCATTGGTACTAGAATAACTTTAATTATCCTAAAACTAAAAAATCACAAATAAATCATAGATTAGGGTTTTTTAGTCACTTAAATATTTAACATCTAAAACTTATTTCATATTACTTTATGAAAAATCTTATTACTCTAAGTGCGTTATTTTGCACAAGTCTTGCTACACTAGCACAAGAAGGAGACCCAAAAGCAACAGAGGTATATAGTTCTGTTCCTGTAAAAATTAGTGTTAAAAATAATATACCTACCGACGCAATAGTGCTTTTTGATGGTAAAAATTTGAGTCAATGGGAAGATAAAGATGGCAAGCCAGCGACTTGGATAGTAAAAGACGGTTGCTTCACTGTGAAGCCTGGTAGTGGAGATATATTTACCAAAGAAAAATTTTCCAACCAACAATTGCACTTGGAGTTTCGAATACCCAATGATGTAAAGGGCGAAGGGCAAGACCGTGGCAATAGCGGGGTTTTTATAATGGGTGAATACGAAATACAAATTTTAGATTGCTATGAAAATAAAACTTATAGCAATGGACAAACTGCTGCAGTTTATAAGCAATCCATACCTCTTGTAAATGTGTGTAAAAAATCGGGGGAGTGGCAATCTTATGATATCATCTTTGAAGCTCCTAAATTTAATGCCGATGGTACTTTGGGCAAGCCGGCATTTGTGACCGTACTGCATAATGGTGTTTTGGTTCAAAATCATTATGAAATAAAAGGAAAGACAATGTATATAGGATTACCAAAGTACATTGCTCATGATGCTAAATCATTAAGCCTGCAAGATCATAACCACAAGGTAAGTTTTAGAAATATTTGGGTTAGAAAACTATAATCTTGTTCCAAAATTAACCTTATAAAGAATATCCATTATTTTAGAATTCCATATAGAATTCCATAAATTTGTTTTTTACCCCAATTAATTTAACCCTATTAAAATTTTATCATGATTAAGAAATTAGTATTTGCTTTTGCCATGCTGTCGAGTATGGTCAATTGGGCTCAAGAAATTAAACGTCCTACAGAGCTTTGGGTCTTTCGGTCAGTGTTAGACAAGCGTGCAAGAGTAATTACCGTGGCATTGCACAGCGACTTGTATGTGGCGTATGATGGCAACAATTGCGGTGTTTTTAAAGTATGGAAAGAAGGCGTGCTACTCGATGGTGCGGTGTACACTACTAAGCATGGGCCACAGCCGACCTCTGTAGGCAAGCCATACAGCATGGGTATTGTCGATGAACAAATATGGAGTATATACAAAGAGGGCAGGGAAGTACCTACCAAAGTTGCTTTCAAAGGTTATACATGGAAAGGCAATAAGGTTACTTTCAACTACCAACTGACTATTGAAAACAACCAAGTAGTATTGGTAAGCGAAACACCAGAATATGCTTTTAAACCTAAAGAAAAAAAATCGGGATTAGAAAGAATGTTTACTGTAAAAGATTTACCTGTTGGCTATACTGCTGGAGTGCGTATCAATACAGAGAATATGGTAGATAAAACCGATTTTGTAACCGATGGTAATTTTAAAGCAGAAACCAAAACGGACAAATACGAAACCTTTGGGACACTTTGGAACACTAAAGGAGTGTTGTTTTTAAACACAAATGGTGCTACTAAACTGACCACCTACTTTTCATCTGAAGTAGTAAAATAAATCTCAACATCACATCAAAAATGGCATTCCCCTATTCCCCATTTTTAACATTAAAATATACATTTATGAATACCTATAAACACCTTATGAAACTACTCGCCGTATTTGTGGCAATTTTAATGGCGAGCAATAGTATTGCTCAAAACACTACTGCCGATAGCCTGCAGAAAGGAGCCATATTAAGGCTCTACACTATAGAGGGAGGTTCTATCAATTCGCTAGAAGACATCAAAGGCATTTCGCTTGTGGATACAAAAATAGTGGAAGATGCAGGATTGGCTACCTGGAAGGGTACCTACGCTTTTATTCCTACAAATATAAACACATACATTACCATCAGTGGATATATTAAAATTTCAAAAACTGCATCCTATGTTTTTAAACTACAAAATACCGATGGTGCAGCCTTGTACATTGACAATAAAATTGCAGTCTCAAATGATGGTATTCATGGATTTAATGATAAAGATGCCGAAGTATATTTGAAAGAAGGATTTAGAAAATTTGAAATAAAAGCATTTAATGTTAAAGGTCGTATTGATAGAGAAGTTTCGCTAGCCATATCAGGCGTAAGTCAAGAGGGCTTTGACTGGGTTCCAGCTAATATGATATTTAGTTCTAAAAAATTAGCAAAAAATTTGGTTGCCATAAAATCTTCTACTGAAGAAAATAACATTGATGAACTTAGCGATACAACCTATGCGACTAAGCTTCACCCTAGCTATCAATTGTACGATTTGGTAACAGAAAAAGGGTTTCAGCCCAAAGTAGGCGGTATTGATTTTTTACCTAGCGGTAAAATGGTAGTGAGTTCGTGGGATACCGAGGGGGCAATATATATATTGGATGGTGTGCTGGGCGATAATCCTAAGCCTGTGGTAAAACGCATCGCTTGGGGGCTAGCAGAGCCGCTGGGCGTAAAAGTGGTAGAGGGTAAAATATACATTTTGCAAAAACAAGAATTGACTCAATTGATAGATACCGATGGCGATGAAATAATAGATGAATACCGCACTATATGCAATGCTTGGGGTGCTACAGGCAACTTTCACGAGTTTGCTTTTGGTCTGGTTTACAAGGAAGGTTTTTTCTACGCTGCACTTGCTACAGCCATACAGCCAGGGGGCAAGAGTACTATACCACAAAATAAAGACAGAGGCAAATTTGTAAAAATAGGTTTGGATGGATCATTTGAAATTATTGCTTCGGGCTTGAGAACTCCCAACGGTGTAGGTATAGGTGTAGATGGTGAAATATTTGTTGCCGATAACCAAGGCGATTGGTTGCCTGCCTGCAAGATTATGCACATGAAAAAGAATAATTTTTATGGCAGCAATTCTGTAGATTTATACAATATTGGCAAATTCACAGAAACCCCTCCAGTAGTATGGTTGCCACAGGGTGAAATAGGAAATTCTGCATCGCAGCCCGCCATTATCAACGATGGCCCGTATCGTGGGCAAATGATTCATGGAGACGTGACGCATGGAGGCCTTAAAAGAGTATTTGTAGAAAAAGTAAATGGCGAATACCAAGGAATTGTATTTCCGTTTTCTCAAGGCTTTGGGGCTGGGGTAAACCGTATTTGTTGGGGGCCAGATGGTGCACTGTATGTAGGTGGTATTGGGTCTAGTGGAAACTGGAGTCAGTATCAGAAAAAATGGTTCAGCTTGCAAAAAATAAAATATACGGGCAAATCTACCTTTGAAATGCTGGCGGTGCGTGCCAAAGCAAATGGGTTTGAAATAGAATTTACCGAACCTGTAGGAAGTAAGTATGGCAATGATGCATCGTACTATGATATTCAGCAATGGCGTTATGTACCCACCATGGAATATGGAGGCCCCAAAGTAGATTTGGACAATTTAACTATAGCTTCAGTAAACTTTTCTTCAGATAGAAAAAAAGTATTTTTAGAAATACCCAATTTGAAGGAAGGGCATGTGCAGGCAATTTCTACCACAAAACCTATATTAAGCGATAAACAACAATCGCTATGGGTAAACGTAGGATGGTACACATTAAATAATATTCCCAAAGAAAATGGGATAGTAACTGCTGTGAAACCTAAAGGTGCAACTATTCCCAAGACAGCTACTGTAGCTGCTGTGCCTGCCAAACCAGCAATAGACCCGTACAGAAAGCTTAGTGCTACTGAAGAGCAGGCTGAAATATTGGCTGGTGGCAAATCCATTAAGCCTAGTGGTTGCTATACTTGCCATGCTATGGATCAAAAGGTATTAGGGCCTAGTTTTAAAATGATTGCCGATAAATATACCGCCGACCCAGCAACATTGAAAAAACTGACCGAAAAGGTATATAAAGGTGGTAGCGGTGTGTGGGGCGATTATGCGATGGGTGCACAATCACATTTGAAAAAGGAAAAAATTACTCAGATGGTAAGGTATATATTGTCGTTGAAATAAAAAGGATTTTCAAATTGATACAAAAAAGCCACTTGATAAGAGTGGCTTTTTTAATGATTTGAATTGTCAATTACGGTTCCATACGAAAATATTTGACCCCAGCGAGGTCGAATATTTTCGTATTGTTTCTATATGGGCAACCCCAAAGCCATTATGAGGGGAATGTAAACTATTGCTTTAATTTACTTTTTGAATTATGGAAGACAGAAGCCTAGTTTTGTGAAATCAAAAAAATACTTCTAATTTACTTAATCGCTTTTCAGGTTACCTGTTTTAAATTCCTTGGATTCAATTAACTTGATTGCCTATTAACCCAATAAAAAAATCCCTAAAAAATGAACAAAAAATTTCTACTGCTGTTGTGTACCAGCATTTCAGCCATCGTATCATTTGCACAACCCAATGATTGGGAAACCGAAAAGGTAGTGAGTATTAATAAAGAAAAATACCACGTAGCCGTAGTACCTTATGCCGATGTGACGGCTGCTTTATTGGGTGAAAAAACACTTACTCCATTTTACCTTAATTTGAATGGCAATTGGAAATTTAACTGGGTCGCAAAGCCTGCCGATGCACCACAAGATTTTTACAAATTGGAATACAATGTAAGTGCTTGGAAAGAAATAAAAGTACCGGGCAATATGGAATTGCAAGGCTATGGTACACCCATTTTTACAAACATTGTACACCCATTCAAGCCTGCTAACCCGCCCGCTATTCCTGCAAACGACAATCCTGTGGGTTCCTACCGCCGCACTTTTAAAATAGATAAAACATGGGCTGGCAAAAACGTTTTTATCAATTTTGATGGCGTAGAGTCGGCCTATTATCTTTGGATCAATGGGGTAAAAGTAGGCTATAGTGAAAATAGCTATTCTCATTCTGAATTTAACATTACCCCATATATCAAGCAAGGCGACAATACCATTGCTGTGCAGGTATATCGCTACTCAGATGGTAGCTATCTAGAAGACCAAGATTTTTGGCGATTGAGCGGTATTTTTAGAGATGTGTATTTGTATGCCAAAGCCCCATTGTCAATTAGAGATTACACCGTAGTCACCGACTTAGATGCAGCCTATAAAGATGCTCAACTGAAATGCAGCATTGATTTACGCAACACCAATTTGAAAGACAAAGGGCAATACACCGCAACAATAGACCTTTACGATCAAGGGAAAAAAATTGTAAGCAAATCTTCCGCTACATTGAACTTTTTAAATAAAACTAATGAAAGAATAATGCTGGAGACCCCAGTAGTAGCCCCGCACAAGTGGAATAGCGATGACCCTTATTTGTACACCATGGTCATTACCTTGGCAGATAGCAAAGGCGTGGCTACAGAAGTATTGGCTACAAAAGTAGGCTTTAGAAAAATAGAATGGAAAACTGGAGTGCTTACGGTCAATGGCGTTCGCACCATAGTACGTGGTGTAAATAGACATGAACACGACCCCGCAACTGGTAGATATATCGCTCGTGAAAGCATGATTCAAGACATAAAATTGATGAAGCAGCACAACATCAATGCCGTGCGTACTTGCCACTATCCTGATTGCCCAGAATGGTACGACCTGTGCGACGAGTACGGGATTTACCTTTGCGATGAGGCCAACCTAGAGTCTCATGCTTTTTGGGGAAAATTTGCCAACGACCCTAGCTGGAAAGATGCCTTTATGGATAGGGTTTATGGCTTAGTAGAGCGAGATAAAAATCACCCTTCTGTATTGTACTGGTCTATGGGCAATGAGTCTGGCTTTGGCCCCAACCATGTAGCCATGAGCAAATGGACACACGAATATGACCCCACTCGCCCAGTACACTACAACCCTGCTGATGCAGACGCATCGGTAGATATTCTAGGGCCTATGTACCCTAGTGTGGAAGGGTTCACAAAATTGGCTAGAGACGACAAAAGGCCTGTAGTGATGTGCGAGTACGCTCATTCCATGGGAAACAGTACGGGCAATTTAAAAGAATATTGGGAGCCAGTATATACAATGCCTAGAGCACAAGGAGGGCATATTTGGGATTGGGTAGATCAGGGATTTTTTGCCGAGCACCCAAACGGTAAAAAATTCCTAGCCAATGGTGGGCAAATGAACGATCCACAATCGGAAAAATTAACGGCTTTTGATGGTTTGGTAAATGCAGATAGACAAGTACAACCAGAATTGCTGGAACTAAAATACATTATGCAGCCTTTGCGTTTCCAAGCGGTAGATGCAGCGGCTGGCAAATTCAAAGTAAAAAATTGGAATGAATATACCAATGCCAATAAATACACCATTGCTTGGAAAATGCTTGAAGGAGATAAAATATTACAAAGCGGTATAGTGCCCATATCCATAGCAGCTCAGCAGGAGAAAGAATTTTCAATCTCTATCATTAAACCAGAAGCAAAAAATGGTTATCAATATTATGTTCAGTTTTTTGTAACCCTGAAAGACGCTACCAAGTGGGCAGACAAAGGCCATGAAGTAGCACATGACCAGTTTCAACTACCATTTGCGATTGCACCAAAAAATTTGGTTTTAGACAATAAACCTGAATCTATAAAATCAGAAGACAAGCCAACAAAACTGGTGGTTTATGGAAAAAGTTTCTCCTTAGAATTTTCTAAAACAGATGGAACTATTTCTTCCTTATTATTTCAAAATAAAGAATTGATTAAAAAAGGCCCAGACCTCAATATTTGGAGAGCTCCATCGGACAATGATAAGGGTTTTGCAATGCGGTATTGGAAACAAAATGGGTTAGACAAATTGACTCAAACCATGGTATCCATCAAAGCAACGCCATTAAGGGCGGGCGTACTAGAAGTAGTGGTAAAAAAGAAAATGGCGACACCAGTACATGCAAATTTAGGCGAATGTACCTATACCTACACTGTGCTTGCAGATGGTGATATTTTCATTAACCATAGTTTTCAAATAAACAAAAAACTGCCCAATATGGAAGAGGTTGGTTTGTCTCGCTTAGGCCTGCAACTACTGCTACCATCAGGATTTGAAAACTATACTTATTATGGAAAAGGGCCATGGGAAAACTACATAGATCGTAGTGAAGGGGCATTGACCAATGTTTACAAATCTACGGTAGATGAGCAATATTTCCCCTATTCAAAACCTCAACATACAGGCAACAAAACTGGTGTTCAGTGGGCAGTATTAAGCGACAATGATGGGGTGGGCTTAGCAGCTTATGGCTACCCTTCATTTGAAAGCACTGCATTACATTACTCGGAACAAGAATTGCAAAAGGAGAGTACTGCCGAGTTGCAGCCTAGTAATGACATTTATTGGTCAATAGATAGTAGGCAAATGGGGCTTGGCGGTGCTAGTTGTGGCCCACCTACAAGAATGGCTTACTTGGTCAATGCAGCACCTATTAGTTACAACATTCGCCTGAAGCCTGTAAATGTGAAGCAAGCAAATATGTTTGACATGACAGTAGCTTACCCTAGAGTGGCAGAGCCTGTATTGAATCCACTGATGGTTAACAAAAGCTTTTTAAATAAATTTGAATTGTTAACCTCTACTGCTGGAGCCACTATTCAATATAGTTTTGATGGATTGCCATTGACAGATAAGTCCATTGTGTACAAAGCACCATTTGCTATAAAGGGCAAAGACATTGTTGCTCGAGCCAACAAAGATGGCATGATAGCCAGTACCGAGCAGACCTTTTCGTACGGTTATATTGCGGATAATTATTTTCAAGATACCATGCGGTTTAAGGAAAAGAATGTCAAAGTCTCAGTGCCCTCTGAAGAGCAATTGAAAAATGTACCTGGAGTAAAGGAGCTGTACACCTCTGATACTGCCCGCCCCAACCAACCTGCACAGTTGTTCAATGTATCAGTAGAAGGAGCAAAACAAATTCGCATAAAACTAATAGATAGCGACAATAATATCAGTTGGGATCATTTTGACTTAGTAGATGTGAAATTGATTAAGAAAAATGGCAAAGAAATTTATCTTTCCGATTTGGATGTTCCATTTGATGATAAATTGAGAAGAGATAAAACCATTGACCGTCTTGACCTTTCTATTGCTCAAAAAATTTATAAAAAAGGCTTAGGAATGCATGCTCCATTAGAGTTGTGGCTAGATATTTCAAGCGACGATTTCAAATCATTGCAGGGAGCATTTGGCACTGACGATGAGGTTGCCCCAGGTGGTAGCAGCAAAGCCATGTTAAAAATAAGTGCGATTGCCAAATAATTTTTTTGATTCGGGTAGTGTAAAATGTATCTTTACACTACCCTTAATTACCCCCATTTTATTTCCTAATATTGTAACAGATATTAAATAAAACTACTCAAAAAAGCCTATTAGTTTTTTACTCAAAGCATTGATAAACTATACTAATGAGTAGTAAAACCAATCGTGTTAATCTCTAAAAACAATTCTAATGTCAATAAAAAAATACCTATTGCTTTTTTTAATTTTTTTAATTTTTAAAATCAATGGATTTTCTCAAATTAAACTTCGCATATCACCCGATAGTATTGTCAATCAAATGGCGGCTGGCTTTGGCTGCAATACCTATGCTATGCTAGATTCGGTATCAGTCGTTTATGATCAAAACCACAATTACCGTTCCTGGGGCGGCAGTGCCTGGGGTGCTACGCCAGAGGCTAGCGATACCAAGGCTTGGGACAAAATATTTACCTATATGGATTGGCTAGGTATGGACTATACTCGACTAAATTTGGAGCATAGAATTTTTGAACCAGAAAAAGGAAAGCTTTCATTCGACAATAGGGAAATGCAAGTGCTATACAAGCAGCTTGATTATTTTGAAAAGAAAGGAACTATTGTGCAATTGCAAGAAATGTATCCCAATGCCAAGTGGCTTGCCCATGAAGAACTACAATCAAATGCTGTAGATATTGTAAAAAGTGGCCCAGCAGATTTGGAAGCTTGGTCAGATGGTATTATTGCTTTGCTCAAACATCTGGTGATGGTAAAAAAATATACCTGTATCAAATATTTCGGTATTGCCAATGAGCCGCACCACGGCTGGTCTTGGTGGAAAAATCCTGACGGAAAAACCTCGCAATACATAGTACCTGCACTAGACATGATGAAGAAAAAATTGGCAATTGCCAAGCTAAACATACCCCTGACAGGGCCCGAAGAAATGTTTTACCATTGGGAAGCAAAAAATACGCAAGCCAATTTTAACCCTTATGTTGGTGCCTTCTCTTACCATGAATACATGACCTCTATTGACTGGTGGGATGCCGCAGAAAACAAAGACTGGTATCCCACTTTAAAGTCATTTTCCGAACCAGTAAAAAATGCTGTGTCTATTGCCCACAAACAGAAAAAGCCGTTCTTTTTTTCAGAGCATGGTACTATGCACTTTGGAATTTTAAAAGACGCTAGAGGGCCGGGCACATTTAATTCAGTAATGAAAGATGTGGAATTTGCTGTACGATATGCTAACCTGGGGGTTGACGGTTTTTCAAGATGGAGCTTGCTAAACCGTGGTAATCTAGATGGTCAATGGGGATTCATAGAAACATTTGATAGATCAACATTAAAGATGTTGCCCCCAGAGAAGTACGCGCCAAAGGAAAATACTTTCTATGGTTACGGCATGCTCACTAGGTTTACTTATAAAAATTCTCATGTAGTGAAAAGCTCTATTCAAGGGGCTTCCAGCGATTCTACTTCACATTTATTTTCATCTACTTTTCTAAGTCCGTCAAAAAAAGAAGTCACTATTTATATAGTAAATGACAAGCAATTCAATTCTTCTTTGGAAATAAACCTTGATATGAATGTTGCCAAATATAAAAAGTGGTACAAATATGAATTTGCTATAGCCGATAGAAATAAAACCAATGTAAAAATAAATGTATTAGAAGAATTGCCTTCAAAAAACACTACTGCCTTAATCAAAGCCAACAGCATTACGGTCTATAGCACAAAGAAAATAAATAATGAAGATGCCGGGTTAGTGAGTGAGTAATCTCAAAACCATTTGTCCGTTGCACTTTTTCACTTATTAAAAAAATCATCAATGAAATCAATACTATCGCTCTTTATTTTTCTAGCATTAATAGCCTGCCAAAGACAAGAGCCATCAGAAGTAGAGTACAACAATACACTGGAAACAGGCTTCGATAGCATACCCATGGAGGCTAGACCTCGTGCATTGTGGGCTTGGGTAGATGGTAATTTTGACAAAGAAAGCATTTCTCAAGAATTAAAAGAAGCCAAAGAAAAAGGCATGGGCGGCTTTGATATTTGGGATGTAAATCATGTGCAAGATGAAAATAATGTTGTGCCCAAAGGCAAGCCATTCATGAGCGATGGATACACCGATGCTATAGTACATACAATAAAAACGGCTACACCATTGGGGCTAGACATCGGTCTTATTTCGGCTAGTGGCTGGAACTCTGGCGGGGCGTGGACGCAGCCACAACATGCCACTATGCAAATTTATTCTTCTGAAATCATTGTTTCTGGCGGTAGTAACACCAGCCATTTGTTGCCATTTCCTCAAGTTCCTTTATTGAATTCCTACTCAAAAGATACCTTGCTGATTGCACGAGCACCAAATGGTAAACCAGCCTTCTATACCGAAGTAGCGGTGTTGGCCTATCCACTAACAGAAGACAGTACCATCAAAGACTTATCAATGGTAAAAAACCTATCCAAAGCCATGACAGCAGATGGCACTGTTAATTGGAAAGCACCAGCAGGCAAATGGAAAATAGTGCGTTCGATATGTGCTAATACTGGACAGCCTATGATTATGCACACACCTAGTTCCAAAGGCCCCATGATAGACCACTTCAACCCTATCGCTACAGAAACACACATCAAATACATACTTGACAAATTGCAAAAAAGCCTAGGCACATTCAAAGGTTCAGCATTCAAATATTTGTACTCGGATAGCTATGAAGTAACAGGGCAATTGTGGACACCAAACATGATAGCGGAGTTTCAAAAACGCCGTGGTTATGACATGATGCCTTATTTGCCAGCCTTGAATGGCTTCGTAGTGGAAAGCAAAGAAACCACCAAACGCTTTTTATACGACTACGCACAATTACTTTCTGATTTAATAATAGAAAGCCATTATGCAAAAGCCAAAGAGGTATGTGCCACCTACGGCATTGGCTACGTAGCCGAGGCTGCAGGGCCAGGCAAGCCATTGCACAATTGCCCGTTTGAGTCGCTGAAATCATCTGGTTCGTTGAGTTTCCCTCGGGGAGAGTTTTGGCATAAAACTGACAATGATATTTTGCAGGTAATAAAAGGTGTGGCAAGTGCATCGCATATTTACAATCAAAAATATGTAGAAGCAGAGTCATTCACCTCAGTAGAACTGTGGCAAGAAAGCCTAGATGAGCTGAAACCTACCGCCGATAAGGCTTTTTGTGAAGGCTTGAATAGAATTTACTTTCACACTTTTCCCCACGTGCCAAAGGCTGCTGGTTCGCCCGGCTGGATATATGGTTTTGGTACACAAATAAGCACCCATCAACCTTGGTGGAATATGAGCAAACCCTTCATGAACTATTTGGGCAGATGCAGCTACATGCTACAGCAAGGAAACTTTGCAGCCGATGTACTCTACTACTATGGCGATGCTGCTCCAAACTTTGTCCCCGCCAAACACATCAATCCCTCTCTAGGCTATGGCTACGATTACGATGTTACCAATTCAGATATTTTATTGAACAAATTAGAAGTAAAAAACGGCAAACTCACTTTGCCTCATGGGCAGCAATACAGCGTACTGGTGCTGCCAATATTGGATGAAATGAATTTGGAAGTACTAGTAAAATTAGAAAAATTAATTGCCGCAGGTGCCGTGGTTATAGGGCAAATGCCTATGCAAAGCACAGGTCTCAAAGATTACAAACTAAACGATGAGAAAGTGGCCACCCTTGCCAAAAAAATATGGGGCAATTGTGATGGTAAAAACATCCTCGAAGCAAACTATGGCAAGGGAAAAGTTGTGTGGGGAAAGAGCATTCGCATGGTATTAGCTGAAATGAATGTATCACCCGATTTCTTTGCGGGAAAAAATCCGACCTTGGATTCAGTAGATTTTATTCATAGAAAGACGGACAATGAAGAAATTTATTTCGTTACCAACCCTACCAACAGCCCTAAAATTATGGCTTCCACATTTAGGGTAAAGGGGAAAATTCCTCAATTGTGGAACCCACTAACGGGAGAGAAAAATAATGTGGAATATGTGGAAATCAAAGATGGTACAAATCTAAATTTAGAATTTGAACCGCATGGGTCTGTATTTGTGGTTTTCGCTGCAAATAAATTAGTCAATCTACCTGCCAAACGCATCATTAACCCTAACCTAAAAGCCACCTTTACCGATACGCTACGAAGCCCATGGACATTGAGCTTTAAAGCCGCAAACAACAAATTGGTAAAAACACAGTTGCCTGCTCTTATGGATCTTTCACAATCCACAAATGAGGATCTTAAATATTTTACAGGAACAAGCCGTTATGAAACCAAATACCAAATACCCCAAAATATAGCATTAAAAAATTACCACGCTTATATAGACCTAGGCAAAGTAGCAGTAGTTGCAAGAGTTATGGTAAATGGAAAAGACCTTGGCATTAGTTGGAAATCTCCATTTACACTGCCAATTTCCAGCACACTTAAACCTGGCGAGAATACTATTGTAGTGGAAGTAGCCAATCTATGGACAAACCGATTAATAGGCGATGCCAAGCTGCCCAAAGCACAGAGAACAACCTCGACCAATATTACCCGTTTCCCTACAGGCTGGAGTGTCCCCATGCAGGACATACCCAATGCAGATTATTCTATGCCTCCATCTGGATTGCTAGGGCCTGTGAAGATTTATTATGTTAAAAATTAAAGAATCATACTCTATTATATTCACTAGGGCAAGGTGTGTGTCTTGTGCTTTTTGTACTTTTCAGAGGTTATTATAGAAAAATACGAAAGTTGAAAACTTTTCGCCATTTTAGGTCTAATACGCCTGCTGCTAAACTTAGACCTCCTCCTATCTTTAAAAAATGATTGTTTTTTTATCTCCTAAAAGTTAAATTTATTAATTTGAATCCAAGAAAGATAATATTCTAAAACCCTAAAACATGAACCTGCAATATATTTCTGACAATACTGGAAAAACTACGGGGGTATTCATCCCTATCACAGAATGGAACGAACTTAAAAGCAAGTACCAAGGAATAGACCAAGAACAAATCCACATCCCGATTTGGCAAATGGAGGAAGTCAATAAACGCCTGCAAGATTATAAAAACAATCCCGCTCAAGCATTTGATTTTGATGATGCCATGGACGATATTGAAAACAGCCTATAGATGTACAAAACAATAATACTGCCTTTGGCCAAGCAGGACATCATAAAAGCTGCCCAATGGTACGAGCATAAACAGCATGGTTTAGGAAAAAGATTTGTAAAGGAGGTACGAAACAAAGTAAACTATATCAAAAGAAAACCCAAAACTATTGCCATACGCTATCAAGATACCAGATGTGTAGTACTAGACATATTCCCTTTCATGATACACTTTAACCTAGACGAGGTCTTGAAAGTGGTTACCATCTCTGCTGTATTCCATACTGCACTCGACATAGAAAAATGGACAACAAGATAACAAAACCATCAACAATAAAACCAAAATCATAAACCAGTTTTCCGCTAACCCAAAAACACCATTCATACATCAGCACCGACGGACGGTCAAGTAGGTAAGGGGAGTTTCACCCCAAACCTCTCACAGAACCGTGCTTGATACTCTCGCATCACACGGCTCTTGTCATACAAATTATATCCAATTATAAATCGTCCAGTG